>CAMPCT010000001.1 GCA_946647055.1 uncultured Atopobium sp.
CGCAGCGCTCGAACGAGATGTTCTCGTCGTGGTCGCCCAGCTCGGCCTTGGTGGAGGGGGTGAAGATGGGCTCGGGGAGCTTGGAGGCCTCGACCAGGCCGTCGGGCAGCTTGATGCCGCAGACCGTGCCGTCGACGTCGTAGGTCTTCTTGCCGGAGCCGGTGAGGTAGCCACGCACGATGCACTCGATGGGGAGGGTCTGCGCCTTCTTGACCAGCATGGAGCGGCCGGTGAGGTAGCTGGCGTAGGGCGCGAACTCCTCGGGGAAGTCGGCCGGGTCGAGCGAGATCACGTGGTTGGGGACGAGGTCGGCGAACTTGTCGAACCAGAACGCCGAGATGCGCGTGAGGACCTCGCCCTTGTGGGGGATCTCGTCCGGGAGGATGAAGTCGAATGCGCTGATGCGGTCGCTCGCGACCATGAGGAGGCTGTCGCCGCAATCATAGATGTCGCGGACCTTGCCGTGAGAGTCGGGACGGATGTCCATGGAAGCCATTGGGCTCGCTCCCCTTCCTGGGATTGTGGTGCCTATGCAGTCAAAGAATCATTGTACCGCAGCAGGACGCCGAGGAAGCCGTGACGGGCCGTGACCAAAAGGGGACGTTTCCCCTTTGCGTCCGACGCAAAGGGGACAGAAGTGGTGGTTGGTCGGCCGGACGCGCGGAGCCACGAGGCCCTGCCGTGACTTCGCGGGCTGCGAGGAGGAGGGGCGCAGTGGTCAGGCCGCGTTGTCCGAGCCGCCAGAGGCGGCGAGTCCGCGGCCTGCTGCGCCATGACGACGAGCGCCTGGCCCACGCGGAACGGCGGGACCTCGTGGTCCCGTCAGCAAGGCCAGGCCTGCGTCAGCAGGTCTGTCCCCTTTGGCTCGGAGCCAAAGGGAAACGTCCCCTTTTGGTCATCCTTACTGACCGAGCTTCTTGCGGGGAAGGTGCAGGGTGAACGTGGAGCCGCGACCGAGCTCGGACTCCACCGAGACGTGGCCGTGGTGCTTGTCGGCAATCTCCTTGGTGACGGACAGGCCCACGCCGAGACCGCCGCTCTCCTGGACGCGGCTGGCATCGGAGCGCCAGAAGCGGTTGAACACGCGCGAGAGGTCCTCGGGGGCGATGCCCATGCCCGTGTCCTCGACGCTGATGAGCACGTCCTCGCGGTCCTGCGAGACCTTGACGATGACCCAGCCGCCCTCGCTCGTGTAGCGCATGGCATTGGAGAGGAAGTTGGTCACGGCCTGGGTCACCATGTCTGGGTCGACCATCGCCAGGCACTCGCCATAGGGCGTCTCGTCGTCGAAGCGCAGGCGCAGGTCCTTTGCCTGGAAGAGCTGTTCCTGCGAGGTCACGAGGTTGCGAACGAGGCTCACGATGTCGGTCTCCACCGGCTCGAAGGGGATGGAGCCGTTCTCGAGGCGCGACAGGCGCAGCATGGCGTCGACCAGACGAGCCAGGCGCTTGACCTCGTCGCGCACGACGCCAAGGTGTTCGGAGTCGGCCGGAAGCACGCCGTCCTGCATGGCCTCGACCGTGGCGAGCATGGCCATGAGGGGCGTGCGCAGCTCATGGGCGACGTCGGACGTGAGGCGCTTCTCCATGCGGACGTCACGCTCGAGGCGGTTGGCCATCGAGTCGAAGGTCTCGCCCAGACGACCCACCTCGTCGTCTCCCACGATGCCCGTGCGGGCCGTGAGGTCGCCGTTGCGAATCTGCGCGGCGGTGGAGGTGACGCGGTTGACCGGCTTGGCGATGGTGCGCGCAAAGCGCGAGCCGATGGCACTCGCCACGAGGATGGCGATGACCGCAGCGAGGAAGATCGCGTTGTACGAGGCGGTGCGGAAGGCGGTGTCTGCCTTGGTGAGCAGGCGGTCGTTGCCCAGGGCCCAGACGCGGACCGTTCCCACGACGACGCCACTTGGTGTCGTGATGGGAGCGATGGCGATGGAGTCGGCATCAGTCGGCGCAAGGGAGACCATGGCCGGGGGCTCCTCCCCCTCGGAGCCCTCGCGCTGTCGGGCCTCGTGGCGCAGCGCTCCCATGGACGTGGGTGCCCACGTGTCGTCAAAGATGACGTTGCCGCCGGCATCGAGCACCTGGAAGCCGACGTCTGCCGAGATGGTCAGGGGGCTTTCGGCCCCGCCAATGACCTCCTCGTTCCAGGTTCCCACCTCCTCGTAGCGCTCGCCAAGCGTGGTGGCCGCCGCCTGAGCGACAGCCTCCATGTTGGAGCGGGCATACTCCTGGAACTCGCCCTCCCACACGGCGGCAAGGATGATGACCAGCACCATGACCGTCATGGCCGCGATGGCCGCGAAGGCCATCGACAGGCGACTGTCATACGACAGGTGCTTCTTCTGGGACTTGCGCTCGGTCTTCCACGAGGCTCGCGCCTCGCCCTCCTCGTGCAGGGTGTCTGTCGTTGCCATGGGGGCGCGTATGAGGACGGGCTACTGGGCCGTTGCTTCCGCGGCCGGCTTCTCGGGCGCCTCGAAGCGGTAGCCGACCCCGTGCACGGTGTAGAGCCAACGCGGGTTGCGCGGGTCGTCACCCAGCTTGGCGCGGAGGTTCTTGACGTGGGAGTCGATGGTGCGCTCGTAGCCCTCGAAGTCGTAGCCCAGGACCTTCTCGACCAGCTCCATGCGCGTGTAGACGCGACCCGGGTAGCGGGCGAGGGTGGTGAGCAGCTTGAACTCGGAGGCGGTGAGGTCGACCTCCCTGCCCTCGACCATGACCTTGTGGCCCGAGATGTCGATGACGAGGTCGGCGAAGTCGAGCACCTCGACGGCCGGCTCGACGTCGACGCGGACGCGGCGCAGCAGGGCGCGGACGCGTGCGACCAGCTCGCGCGGCGAGAACGGCTTGATGAGGTAGTCGTCGGCGCCCAGCTCGAGGCCGATGATGCGGTCCTCGACCTCGCCCTTGGCGGTGAGCATGATGATGGGGACGTCGGAGGTGTCGCGGATGGCCCGGCACACGCGCTCGCCCGAGAGCTTGGGGAGCATGAGGTCGAGGATGACGAGGTCGAAGGTGTGCTTCTCGAACTCCTCGACGGCGGACTGGCCGTCGCCGACACCACGCACCCAGTAGCCCTCGCGCTCGAGATAGGCGGCGACTGCGTCGCGGATTGCCTTCTCGTCCTCGACCAGCAGAATCTTCTTGACGTCCGAAGCCATGGCGGCCTCCCTTTTGTTGTGTCCTCTCGTCGCGGTTGTCGCGGCTGCTTGCGCGCCAGCGGGCACCGAGACGGCATACTGGCTTTCAGTTTACCCAGAAGGACCGGAAAAATCCACAGACGAGCCGCCAAATGTCCCAACCACGGCGGCCGGATGACCAAAAGGGGACGTTTCCCTTTTGGTCATCCCTTTTGGTCGCCAGGTTAGCCGAGGTCGAAGGTCCTGACCGTCACCGAGGCGGGATAGCCCGTCTCCTTGTCCTTGATGGTGGTATAGGTCACGAGCGTGGAGACCTCGCCCTCGCTCGCGGGGTACTCCCCATAGTCGAGGCTGCGGTCCTGGGCGAGCAGGACGCTGAACCTGAGCTCGTTGATGTCGATGACGAAGTACGACGCCCGGACCTTGACCACGAGCATGCCCTTGGTGGTGCCGCAGGCGCCTGCAACCGGCTCGAGCGGGACCGAGATGAAGGGACCGTCGCCCGTTCCCACGTAGGTTCCCATGTTGCCGAGCAGGCCACCCGAGCCGTAGTTGGCCTCGATCGAGAAGACGAACTCGTCGCCGAGGCGCGAGGCGCGGAAGGGCCGCACCGACTTGGGAAGGACGAGCTGGTCGACGACGGTCTTCATGTCGTCCGCGAGGTCGTAGGCGGTGATGCCGTAGAACTGGCCCTCCTCGGGGCGGACGCGTGGTGCGAGCGTGACGGTGCCCGACGAGACCGTGGGGGCGATGGCGAAGCGGCCGGGCGACTCGACGACGGCCGTGGCCTTCTCGCTTCCCAGCTTCCAGAGGTAGCAGAACGAGTGCTCGGTGGTCCTCGTGCCAAGGAGCGACGGCATGACCTGCCAGATCACGCGGTCCCCCGTGCACGCCATCGTCGGCGGGTCAAAGTCGCGGTCGCCCTCCCACAGGAGCGCGGGCGTGCCCTCGAACGCGACGCCCTTGAGCCTCTGGGCATAGAGGCGCCAGTCGCGGGTGAGCATGTTGAGCTCGACCCAGGCAAACGCCGTGTCCGAGCAGCGCGCGTCGAAGACGACCCAGTTGGCCTCGGTGGTGAGCGGCTGGGCGACGAGGTCCGTGAGCTCGCCCGTGTCGATGTTGAAGACCGAGGCCTTGCACATCTGGCCTGACGTGTCGCCAAAGCCTATGACGGGGCGCAAGGTTCCCTCGGCAGGGTGCAGGACGCTGCCGAGCGGGAGGATCCAGGTGTGCGTCGCCTCGAGATGGTTGTCCACCTCGACGTAGCCCTCGAGGACGCTGGTCGCCGAGTCGCTGTCGACCACCACCGGGTCCGACGCCTCGTTGGAGGAGTCGTTGGCGCAGCCGGCAAGCGCGTCGAGCGTCACGAGCGCGATGCCCGCCGCCGCCGTGGCCTTGAGCATGCCCCTGCGCGAAATGTTCGTTTCCCGCGTCATCCCACCGGTCGCCTTCCTATCAGCCAATGCCCGCCGACCCCGCCTAGAAGGACATGAAGCGCACGTTGACGGGCGCGGGGAGGTAGACGTCCCCCTCGGCCGCCTGCGCCGCACGAAGGCCGCGGGTGAGCTGGTCCGCGCAGCTGGTAGGCCGTCTGTCACAGGTGTTGCCCTCGAGGAGCTCCACGACCCGGTCGACCGGCATGCCCGCGAGCAGCTTGGAGATCGCCGCAAGGTTGCCGGGGCAGCCGCCCACGAAGTTGACCGACTCGATGGTCTGGCGACTCTCGTCCAGGTCTATGTTGATCATGCGCGCGCAGACTCCACGCGGCCTGTAGTCGAAGTGCATGGTTCGTCTCTCTCTTGACTCCTCGCGCCTAGTCGAAGCTCAGGGCCTCGAGGCGCTCGAACACCGGGGCGATGCGACCAAGGAAGCTCCAGGGGTCGAAGATGGCGTCGAGCTGCTCTGCCGTGAGCGTGCACTCGTCGTCGGCCTCCAGGCGCTCGCGCAGGGTCGCGCCCTCGCGCGCCTGCTGGACGTCGTCCCACACGGCCATCGAGTTGCGCTGGACGATGGCATAGGCCGCCTCGCGCGTGATGCCCGTGTCGACCAGCGCCAGCAGGACCTTGGACGAGAAGATGAGCCCGCGCGTGGAGTCGAGGTTCGCCCGCATGCGCGCCGGGTAGAGGATGAGCCCGTCGATGATGCGGATGAGGCAGTGGAGCATGTGGTCGAGGGCGATGAAGCTGTCGGCCAGGGCGACGCGCTCGTTGGAGCTGTGGGAGATGTCGCGCTCGTGCCACAGCGCCACGTTGTCGAAGGCAACCTGGGCATTCGCCTTGACCACGCGCGAGAGGCCGCAGACCTTCTCGACGGTGATGGGGTTGCGCTTGTGCGGCATGGCGGAGCTGCCCTTCTGTCCCTTGCGGAAGGGCTCCTCGGCCTCGAGGGTGTCGGTCTTCTGGTGGTTGCGCACCTCGAGCGCGATGCGCTCGCAGGTCGCGGCGGTGGTGGCGAGGACGCCGGCGAGGTAGGCGTGGTGATCGCGGGAGATGACCTGCGTGGAGAGCGGGTCGTGCGCCAGGCCCAGGTGCTCGCAGACGTAGGACTCGACGAAGGAGTCGATGGATGAGTAGGTGCCCACCGCACCGGAGATGGCGCCGACGGCGACCTGCTCGCGGGCGTCGCGCAGGCGCTCGAGGTCGCGGAAGAGCTCCCAGGCCCAGCTGCCGAACTTCATGCCAAAGGTCATGGGCTCGGCGTGGATGCCATGGGTGCGGCCCACGCAGAGGGTGTCGCGCTCCTCCAGGGCACGGCGACGGCAGATCTTGCCCAGCTGGCGGACGTCATCGATGATGATGTCGGTCGCCTGGGCCAGCTGGTAGCACAGGGCGGTGTCGCCCAGGTCGGAGCTGGTCATGCCGTAGTGGACCCAGCGGGAGGGCTTGGGCTCGCCCTCGGGGACCTCGGCGTCGATGTAGGAGCCCATGTTGGTGAGGAAGGCGATGACGTCGTGGTTGGTCACGGCCTCGATCTCGTCGACCTCGGCACGGTTGAACGCGGCGTGCGCACGGATGTAGGCGGCCTCCTCCCTGGTGATGCCGCACTGGCCAAGCTCGGCCTGGGCCTCGCAGGCCAGGACCTCGATCTCCTGCCAGATGGCGTACTTGTTCTCAAGCGAGAAGATGTGGCCCATCTCCGGACGCGTGTACCTGTCGATCATGCAAGCTCCTTCCAGGGAGACAGTTGGGGACGGTTCTCATCTGTCTCAGAGACAGCTGGGGACAGACCTTAGTCGACCTCTTTTTCACTACCATTCTACAACAGGGCTTTTTGAGACCCCTCCGCCACCTCTCGCGGCGAGGTAAACCCAAGAAAGAACCTTGCCGTTCACAAAGTTTTCAACGGTGACTTTTCAACAATGTGCTAGTTTTCAACATCACCACAGTACGTCGCAGAAGGGAGGGGCCGTGCCCCGAACATCAAGAAGCAAGAGCGAGTCTGGCCTATATCATGTCATGCTCCGGAGATCTGGTAGGCAGATCCTGTTCGAGGATGATTCCGACCGCACGGCGTTCCTTGCGACCACCTCGCGGGTCCTTGGCGAGGAGGGTCTCGAACTGCTCGCCTGGTGCCTCATGGACAACCACGTTCACCTTGTCGTCTGCGACCATTGCGATTCGCTGAGCCGTGCCATGAAGAGAATCAACGTCTCCTATGCGCTCCGACTGAACCGCAAGTCGGGGCATGTGGGGCACATCTTCCAAGGGCGGTTCCTCAGCAAGCCCATCGACAGTGACTTGTACCTCCTCGAAGTCATTCGCTATGTCCACAACAACCCCGTCGAGGCCCATATCAGCTCAGCCAGCGACTATCCGTGGAGCAGCTTCGCCGAGTACGCATACGGGCGCAAGGGCATGACGAGCACCGAGCTCGTCCTTGACATGCTCGACGGCCCAGAAGGCTTTGTCGAGTTCGTCACCCAGGGGACCCCAAAGGACGCCCCAGAGTTGTTGGGAAGGGTCTCAGAGACCGACGAGCTGCTTGCCCGAGCGAACGATGTCATAGGCTCGGATGCTTCCGAGATAGGACAGCTGCCAAAGGCACAGCGTGACGAGAAGGTCCGTCAGCTCGGGGCGGCGGGCCTCTCGATACGTCAAATCGAAAGGGTCACGGGAATAGGGAGAAATACCGTGAGCAGAGCCCTGCGCATATGATGGCCTCACGTCTGTCCCCATCTGTCTCTGAGACAGTTGAGAACCGTCCCCAATTGTCTCAGCGCTTGCGGTTGCGCTCGAGCTCCTCCTCGCGGCGGCGCTTCTTCTCCTCGGAGCGCTGGCGCGCCTGCTCCTCGGCGCGGCGACGGTCGCGGTCGGCGCGATGGCGCATGATGTCGTGCTTGCGCTCGAGCACCTTCTCGGCACGGCGGCGCTTGACCTCCTCGACCACCTGCGCGGTGTGTCCGCCACCACGCGCCGCCATCGCCGCGTCCACCATGGCGCCAGCCTTCGACGGGCCGATCTCGACCATGCCGGTCTCGCGGATCTTCTTCACGGTGTTCCGGTCGCGCTTGAGCTGCTGGCTTGCCTCGCGGACCTGGACGCGAACCGCGTCGTGCCCGGTGCCGCCATAGGTGGTGCGGGCGCGCACGATGGCCTCGGGATCCAGCTCGCCCACGATGTCCTTCTCGAACAGGGGCGAGAACTCCTTGAACTCCGCGAGCGTGAGGTCCTCGAGGCCCTTCCCGTTCTTCTCGCAGTACAGCACGAGCTCGCCCACGACCTCGTGCGCCTTGCGGAAGGGCAGGCCCTTCTTGGCCAGGTAGTCGGCCACGTCGGTCGCCGCGGTGAAGCCGAGCTTGGCCTCCTCGAGCATGCGGTCCTCGTGCACCGTCCAGGTGTCGATCATGCCCTCCATGCAGATCATGGCGTCGCGCAGGGTGTGGCACGCGTCGACGACGCCCTCCTTGCACTCCTGGAGGTCCTTGTTGTAGGCGAGCGGCAGCGACTTCATGGTCACCAGCAGCTGCATGAGGTCGCCGTACACGCGACCCGTCTTGCCGCGCGTGAGCTCGGCGAAGTCGGGGTTCTTCTTCTGCGGCATGATCGAGGAGCCCGTGGAGTACGCGTCCGAGAGCGTGATGAAGCCAAACTCGGTGGTCGACCAGATGATGATCTCCTCGCACAGGCGCGACATGTGCATCATCGCCACGGCGCAGGCGTAGTCGAGGTCGAGCAGGTAGTCGCGGTCGGACACGGCGTCCATCGAGTTGGGGGCCGGTCGGTCGAAGCCCAGCAGCTCGGTGGTGTAGAAGCGGTCGAGCGGGTAGGTGGTACCGGCAAGGGCGGCCGCGCCAAGCGGGTTGACGTTGGCCGCGTCGTAGGCGTCGTTGAGGCGCTTGAAGTCGCGCGCGAACATCCAGAAGTACGCGAGCAGGTGGTGCGAGAAGAGGATGGGCTGGGCGTGCTGCATGTGGGTATAGCCGGGCATGACCACGCCAAAGTTCTTGCGCACCGCGCGCATGAGGACCTTGCGCAGGGAGTAGTTCTCGGCCATGAGCTCCAGCGCGAGGTACTTGGCGTGCAGGTGCGTGTCGACAGCGACCTGGTCGTTGCGCGAGCGGCCGGTGTGCAGGCGCTGGCCCGCCGCACCGATGTCGTGCGTGAGCTCGCGCTCGATCGCCATGTGGATGTCCTCGTCGTCCGCGTCGTAGCGGAAGCGACCCTGACGGATCTGGTTCTCGATCTCGAGGAGGCCGACCTCGATGTGCTCGAAGTCCGTCTGCGTGATCACGCCCTGGCGGGCCAGCATGCGCGCGTGCGCGATCGAGCCGGCCACGTCCTGCCGATACATCTTCTTGTCAATGGGCAGTGACGCGCCAAAGCGCTGGGTGAACTGCCCAACGCTCTCCTCGAACCTGCCGGACCACAGTGCCATGAACTCCTCCTCGTGTCGCCTTGGCCCAGCTTACCCCGAAGACGGGCCAAAGACGGCGGGTGCCGGTCTCCCGGCACCCAGTCGTAACCTATGAGAGCTTCGAGCCAGGCCCCTGCTTGCGCGACCAGGTCTGCAGCTCGAGGCTGTAGAGCTTGATGAAGCCGGCGGAGGCGGAGCGGTCGAAGGTGTCCTCCTCGCCGTAGGTGGCGAGGTTGTAGTCGTAGATGGCGTAGGGGCTCGTGCGGCCGACCACCATGAGGTTGCCTTTGTAGAGCTTGGCGCGCACCTCGCCGGTCACGAACTTCTGGGTGCTCTCGCAGAAGGCGTCGAGAGCCTCCTTGAGCTGCGAGAACCACATGCCGTCGTAGACCAGCGTGGACCACTTCTGGTCGACGTCGTGCTTGTAGATGATGGTGTTGCGGTCGAAGCACATGGTCTCGAGGTCATGGTGCATCTTGATGAGCGCCAGCGAGCCGGGGCACTCGTAGACCTCGTGGCTCTTGATGCCCACGACACGGTCCTCGATGAGGTCGATGCGGCCGTAGCCATGCTTGCCGCAGATCTCGTTCACCTTGATGATGAGGTCGAGCAGGGGCATCTTCTCGCCGTTGAACGAGACGGGCTTGCCCGCCTCGAAGCCGACGGTGAAGTACTCGGGCTCGTCGGGGGCCTCGGTGGGGTCGACCGTCATGGTCCAGATGTCCGCGGGCGGCTCGTTCATGGGGTCCTCGAGGACGCCGCACTCGATGGCGCGGCCCCAGAGGTTGTCGTCGATGGAGTAGGGCTTGGCGGCGGTGGTGGGCACCGGCACGCCGTGCTCGGCCGCCCACTCCATCTCCTGCTCGCGGGTGAGCAGGTCCCACTCGCGCACGGGGGCGAGCACGGTGAGCGACGGGTCGAGCGCCGCGATGGAGGTGTCGAAGCGCACCTGGTCGTTGCCCTTGCCGGTGCAGCCGTGGGCGACGTACTTGGCGCCATGCTCGTGGGCGATCTCGACGAGGTGCTTCACGATGAGGGGACGCGAGAGGGCCGAGAGCAGCGGGTAGGTGTCCTCGTACATTCCGTTGGCGGCGATGGCCTTGGTGAGGTACTCCTCGGCGTACTCCTCGCGCATGTCGAGCGACTCGGCGTGGATGGCGCCCAGGTCGTAGGCCTTCTGCTTGACCCACTCGAGGTCCTCGGCGTCCTGGCCCACGTTGCCGCAGATGGCGATGACGTCGAGGTTCTTCTCGAGCTGCAGCCACTTGACCATGACGGAGGTGTCGAGGCCTCCCGAGTAGGCGAGGACGACCTTCCCCTTGGCGGCGGGCTGGGTGGTGGTCTGGTTGCTCATGGTGTGCCTCCTGGCGGTTCGTATGTTGGCGTGGTCGTTCATGGTCAAAGAAAAGCCCGGACATGCCGGGCGTCATCTGGTCTTCTCTGGCCTGTGTGTTGACTTAGCCAACCGAGAGGGACGCGCGGCATGCGGGCGTGATACGTCGAGCCTGGCGTCGGAGGGCAGACATGGTGATGGTGTGGCGTGCGTGCATGTCCCCTCCCCTCTTCGCGGCGTACGGTCGTTGGTTTGGGACTTTACCGTGAAAGTATTCCGCGTATCGAATAAAACACGCGATAGAAACATTTGTGGCGAGGAGGGGATGACCTGCGGAGGGGGCGTCACCCCCGCAGGCAGCCACGCAAACTCAGGCGCGGCGGAACTCGTAGCGCTCGAAAAGCGCTGGTAGGTCGGCTGGTACGTCGGAGGGATAGACCGTCTCGTCGGGCAGCTCGCCCGTGGTCCCGATGTGACGATACGCCTGGATGGCCCAGCTGCGCACGCCCCGGTCCGCAAGGTCGTGACCTATGGCCGAGATGTCGTCGGCCGAGAGCAGCGCCGGGTGCCAGGTGGTGCGGGCCTCCATGTCGACGCCCGCCTCGAGGATGGTCTCCAGGCTCTCGCGCGCATGCTCGCCCGACGCGCGGCCCAGCGTCACGCGGTCGTAGGCGTCCCAGGGGGCCTTGACGTCGATGCCCACCCAGTCGACGAGCGGCAGGATCTCGCGCAGGCGCTCGGGATACGCCCCGCAGGTGTGAAGTCCCACCTCGAAGCCCATCTCCCTGGCCGTCGCGGCAGCCCATACGACGTCGTGCTGGGCAAGGGGCTCCCCTCCCGAGAAGACCACGCCGTCGAGCAGGCCCCGACGGGCGGAGAGCAGGGCAAGCAGGTCCTCCTCGGTCTGGGTGTAGGCGTCCATCGACTGAAGCGCATGGTTCTGGCAATAGGGGCAGCGCCACGGGCAGCCCGCCAGGAAGGCGACGCAGGCGAGCTTGCCCGGCCAATCGACCGTGGAGAAGGGGGTGATGCCCCCGATGAGAAGACGGGGCCGGTCACCTTGCTGGCGACCGGCCCCGGGAATCGTCTGGCTCATTGCCGGCGCGCCGTTACCTTGCGCAGCAGCCGGGCTCGACGAACTCGACGCGCTCGTGGAACTCGCCCTTCTTGCCGGTGTTGTAGAAGGAGACGGGACGGTAGTAGCCCATGACGCGGGTCCAGACCTCGCACGGCTGGCGCTCCTCGTTGGGGATCTCGATGCCATCAATGACGACGCTCGTGCTGGAAAGCTCGCTCTTGTTGACCATTTGTTCCTCGTTTCCTCTTCGGTAGTTCAACATCTTGCGCTTGGTATTCTAACCACACACAATATGTTGTGTCTACTATTATTTCGAAGATTCTCAAACTTCCTTGTGGCCCGCCGCCGGGACTGTCCTGGCGGCGGGCACGTCTGTCCTTACGCGCTTGCCTTGGCACGCTTTGCCATCGCGATCTCCTCGTCGCAGATGGGGCAGTAGCTGTGCTCGCCGGCGATGTAGCCGTGCTTGGGGCAGATGGAGAACGTGGGCGTGACCGTGATGTAGGGCAGGCGGTAGTTCTCGAGCGAGCGCTTGACCAGCTGCTTGCAGGCCTCGCTCGACGAGACGCGCTCGCCCATGTAGAGGTGCAGGACGGTGCCGCCGGTGTACTTCTTCTGCAGCTCCTCCTGCTCGGCGAGGGCCTGGAAGGGGTCGGCGGTGTAGCCGACGGGCAGCTGCGAGGAGTTGGTGTAGTAGGGCTCCTTGGCGGTGCCGGCCTGGAGGATGTCGGGGTAGCGCTTGCGGTCCTCGCGGGCGAAGCGGTACGTGGTGCCCTCTGCCGGCGTAGCCTCGAGGTTATACATGTGGCCGGTCTCCTCCTGGAACTCCACCATGCGCTCGCGCACGTGGTCGAGGATGCGGACGACCATGGCGCGGCCCTCGGGCGTGGTGATGTCGTCGGCGTCGTTGGTGAAGTTGCGCACCATCTCGTTCATGCCGTTGACGCCGATGGTGGAGAAGTGGTTGCGCAGGGTTCCCAGGTAGCGGTGGGTGTAGGGGAACAGGCCCACGTCGATGAGGCGCTGGATCTCCTTGCGCTTGAGCTCGAGGGAGGTCTTGGCCAGCGTGAGCAGGTAGTCGAGCTCCTTGAGCAGGCCCTCCTCGTCACCCTTGTGCTTGTAGCCCAGGCGCGCCATGTTCATGGTGACGACGCCGATGGAGCCGGTCTGCTCGGCGGAACCGAAGAGGCCGTTGCCGCGCTTGAGCAGCTCGCGCAGGTCGAGCTGGAGCCTGCAGCACATGGAGCGGACCATGTGGGGCTCGAGGTCGGAGTTGACGAAGTTCTGGAAGTACGGGAGGCCGTACTTGGCGGTCATCTCGAAGAGGAGCCTGGCGTTCTCGGAGTCCCAGGGGAAGTCCTTGGTGATGTTGTAGGTGGGGATGGGGAAGGTGAACACGCGACCCTTGGCGTCTCCCTCGGTCATGACCTCGATGAAGGCGCGGTTGATCATGTCCATCTCCTCCTGGAGGTCACCATAGGTGAAGTCCACGGGCTTGCCGCCCACCAGGGGAACCTGGTCGCGGATGTCCTCGGGGCAGGTCCAGTCGAAGGTGAGGTTGGAGAAGGGCGTCTGGGTGCCCCAGCGGGAGGGGACGTTCATGTTGTAGACGAAGCCCTGCATCTCCTGCTTGACCTCCTCGTAGGTGAGGTGGTCGACGCGCACGAAGGGCGCCAGGTAGGTGTCGGTGGAGGAGAACGCCTGGGCACCGGCCCATTCGTTCTGCAGGGTGCCGAGGAAGTTGACCATCTGGCCCATGGCGGTGCCGAGGTGCTTGGGAGGCGCGGACTCGACCTTGTTGGGCACGCCATTGAAGCCCTCGTTGAGGAGGGTCCTGAGGCTCCAGCCGGCGCAGTAGCCGGAAAGCATGTCGAGGTCGTGGATGTGGTAGGCGCCGGAGCGGTGCGCCTCGCCGATCGCGGGCGGGTAGACGTGGGACAGCCAGTAGTTGGCGATGACCTTGCCCGAGACGTTGAGGATGAGGCCGCCCAGGGAGTAGCCCTGGTTGGCGTTGGCGTTGACGCGCCAGTCGGCGCGGGAGAGGTACTCGTTGACGGAGGAGGTGACGTCAATGTAGGTCTCGCGGTCGCGACGGGTCTGGGAGCGCTTCTCGCGGTAGACGATGTAGGCACGCGCGGTGGCGAAGTGGTTGGCCGTGATGAGCGTCTGCTCGACGATGTCCTGGATCTCCTCGACCGTGGGGGAGGCACCCTCGAAGCGGTGGGAGATGACCTTGCAGGCCTGGCCCGAGAGGATGATGGCCTCGTCGGGACCAAACTCGCCCGTGGCCGCACCGGCCTTCTCGATGGCCGCGGTGATCTTGCTTTGGTCGAAGCTCGTGAGCGAACCATCGCGCTTGACGATGGACGTGGGATAAGCGGTGACAGGTGACGGCATGACCCCTCCTCAACTATGGTTGGCCGCCTTGACGGATGGCTGGTTGCGACATGTAGACGCAAGGAAACACAATAGCTTGTGTGAAAAGCGAATTCAAGGACACAAGATGTGGTGTTTCGCGGGTTTCCGAAAAGTCAAAGGTAGAAGGGGTAGTAAGCGCGGTACCCCTACGCCTTTCGTTCTCCCCCGCGTCATCCCCGCCCTTCCCCATGTTGCCAAACGGCCCAAAAGACTTGCCCGTGCGACGGAGTTTTGGGCATGTTGGCAACATGACCTTACCCACATGTGCGCGGACACGAAGAGGGCCACCAGACGTCTGCCCGGTGGCCCTCGATGTGTCCTTTGGTGCGCCGTCAGGGGGTCGAACCCTGGACCTTGAGATTAAAAGTCTCCTGCTCTGCCAACTGAGCTAACGGCGCATACCGTGCGATTCTACCACGCTCGGGCGGGCGTTACTCCCAAGCCCACTGGCCGCCCACGAAGATGGGCACCTCGGTGCCGTCCTCGCGCACGCCCGTGACCTCGAGGTCGTCGGCACCGATCATGAAGTCGACGTGGGTATGGCTGTGGTTGACGCCGTGGGCGAGCAGCTCGTCCACGCTCATGTCGTACCCGTTCTCCAGGCACTCGGGGAAGCCCGTGCCCAGCGCGAGGTGGCAGCTGGCGTTCTCGTCGTAGAGCGTGCTGTAGAAGAGCAGGCCGCTCTGGCGGATGGGCGTGTTCTTGGAGACGAGCGCGACCTCGCCCAGACGGCAGGCGTTCTCGTCGATGCCGAGGATCTGCTCGAGCACGTCACGCCCCTCGCGCGCACCATATGCCACCACGGCGCCGTCCTCGAAGCGGAACCAGAAGTCCTCCACGATGCGACCCGCATGGACGAGCGGCAGCACCGAGTGGACCACGCCGTCGGCACGCATGCGGTCGGGCGAGGTGAAGACCTCCTCGGTGGGGATGTTGGGGAAGAAGGTGACGCCCCCGGCGGTCCTGGCGCTGCCACCGTCCCAGATGTGGCCCTTGTTCATGCCCACCGTGAAGTCGGTGCCGTTGGACGAGCGATAATGCAGGTGGTCGAAGTTACCCTCGTTGAGCAGGCGCTTGTTCTTCTCGAACGTTGCGTTGTGGGTCTCCCACGTGGTGTGCGGGTCGATGCCGGTGGCACGCGCCACGTCGAGGATGGCAAGCCACAGGCGATACACCGCCTCGTCCACGGAATACTCGGGGAAGACCATCTTGGCCCACTTCTTCGTGGCGACGCCACCGATGCTCCAGGCGTTGATGCCAAAGTCCATCCCATGGCGGAAGACGTGGCAGTCGCGGTTGCGGGCGCGGCTGGCGGTCGCGGGCTTGGCGGGGTCGATGCCGGCAAGCGCCTCGGGGTCCTCGCCATCGAGGAAGAGGAAGGCCGCCCCCGCCTCTGCCAGCGAGTTGAGCTGCTCGACCTTCCACGTGGGGGTCTTCTCGAAGCGCTCGAGCGGGCAGTTCTCGTACTCCATGCGGGAGACCGCGTCGTCGCCCCAGATGACGGTGACGTGGCTGGCGCCGTGCGCATAGGCGGCGCGGACGACCGTGCGCGTGAAGTCGACGGCCTCCACCGGGGCGCTCACGACGAGCTCCTGGCCGGGCTGGATGGCAGCCCCGTCAGCCACGAGCAGGTTGGCATAGCGGTTGAGCGGACTGATGAGCCCCTTCATCGCGTTACGGACCTCGTTGATCGTCATGGGGATGCTCATGCATGTCCTCCTTCTGCCCGACCGGCCCCGCCGGTCCAGATGGAACGGGCCCCTTTGGGGGGCCCGGCTTATCCGATGGAGCGGGTGACGGGATTCGAACCCGCGGATACCAGCTTGGGAAGCTGGGGCCTTACCACTTGGCGACACCCGCATATGTGAGGATTCTATCATATCGAAATTCTCGCCACGGAAACACCCCATGTGACCGAGATCTGCCCTTGCCCAAAAACGTCTCGCCCCACCTGCACTGCTAGGGGCCTGTTTGGAACCCTTGCTAGGTTTTTGCAGGTAGATGGTCTGCACGGTCACTTATTTCTGTAAGGGGTCACCTGCCATCCTTGCCTTCCCGCCCGCCGACGAGGACAAGGAGAAGAAGCGATGGCGCCCAACAGCATCAAGTCACCCACACATCCCAGGGGCACGAACGTGACCCAACCACATGGCGTGCCAAGGAGGGCACGGCTCCGGGGAGGGGCGGTCCCGCGCGGGGGAAGGCCCTCCAGCACAGGCCACGCGGGAATGCGCGACAGGGCAGCCATCATGGCCCTGACCTTCCTCGCCACCCTCGCCCTCGTCCTCGCCCCGCTCTTCGCCGGGCGCGCCCACGCCGAGACGGGCAGCGAGTATTGGGACTACAACCGCATGGGCGAGTACGTCATGTACGCCGACTTCTTCACCACCACGGGCAACAAGGGCTACTGCGCCGAGTACGAGCGGCATGGTCCCAAGGGCGTCACCTACAACACCTGGTATTACACAGGCGAGGCCACGAGCTCCCTGACCCGCGCCGACCCCCACGCGCTGGCCTGGCTTGCCACCAAGCTCTATCCGATCGACCCCTCCCTCAACGGCCACAGTCCCGACAACCCGCAGAAGGCCTCCCAGCTCGCCGTGTGGATGCTGCAGGGGGACTGCAGCTACAGCGGGGTCACCGTCCTGGGAGTCGACGCCGTTGGCGACGGTGCCACCAGAAACGACGTGAGCATTGCCGCAAACCTCGCCCGCGAGGCCCTGGGGTATGCCGGCAAGACGGGTCCCTGGGACCGTGCGTCCAAGATCTGGGTCTCCCCCGACAACAGCCACCAGAACATGCTCGAGGTGCTGCCCCAGGGCAGGATCGCCATCGTCAAGCGGTCGGCGAACCCCGCAGTGACTGACAAGAACGACTGCTACGGCCTCGAGGGGGCAAGCTACACGATCTACTCCGACCGCGCCTGCACCGTCGCCGTCGAGACCATCACGACCGACGTCGCGGGCAAGGCCACCTCGGAGCCGCTCCCCGCGGGAACCTACTGGGTGAAGGAGAGGGGAGCCTCCCGTGGATACGAGGTCGACCTCAATGCGCACGAGGTCACGGTGGGTGCCGGCGAGACCGCGACGCTCGAGGTGAGCGAGGTGCCCCTTCGCTACCGAATCCCCCTCGTGCTGCGCAAGGTGGACGCCGACGGCTCCCCCGTCGCCCAAGGTGCGGCGACGCTCGCGGGGGCGACGCTCGAGGTGAGCCTCTATCGGGGCTCCCTTGACGCAGGGTCGCTCCCCGCAAGTCCCTGGATGCGCTGGACGGTCACGACCGGGGCCGACGGCACCGCCACCCTGGACGCACGCGTGGTGACGCAGGGGGCTGCCCTCGACGGGGGTTCCGTCGCCCTTCCCCTCGGCACCCTCGTCGTGCGCGAGGTGACCCCTCCCGAGGGCTACGAGCCCCTCCCCACCCCCTTGGTCGCCCACGTGGAGCAGTCGGGGACGAAGGCGCGCGTGGTGGGCCTGGGGTCATGGAAGAAGGTCGGGGACGTGTCCGAGCAAGTGGTGCGGGGTGGTCTGGAGGTCCGCAAGGCAGACTCCCAGACGGGTCCCGAGGCACAGGGGGACGCGACGCTCGCCGAGGCGGTGTTCTCGGTCGCGAGCGCCGGTCCCGGCCCCGTGGTGGTGGGAGGCAAGACCTACCAGCCCGGGGAGGAGGTCCTGCGCATCAAGACGGATGCGGAGGGCGTCGCCTCCACGGGCGAGGGAGTCCTGCCCTATGGCGACTACCGCGTGACCGAGGCCACGCCGCCAGAGGGCTACCTGCCCAACGAGGAGTGGTCGGTCTCCGTCGAGGTCCGTGGCCACGAGGTGGTGTCGCTTGTGGAGGACCCCTGCGAGGACGCCGTGATCCGCGGTGGCCTGGCGCTGGGAAAGGTCTCGCGCGAGACCATGGCGCACGCGCCACAGGGCGGGGCGACCCTGGCGGGCGCCGTCCTCGAGGTGACCCTCGAGTCAACGCAGGCGGTCGTCGTCGATGACGTGACCTATGCCCCAGGCGACGTGGTGGCCTCGCTGACGACCGATGCGGAGGGCATGGCGCGCACCGCAGACGACGCCCTCCCCTATGGCACCTACTCGATCCGCGAGACCAAGGCCCCCACGGGCTACGAGCTCGACGAGGACTGGTCTGCCGTGGTGGAGGTCCGGGAGAACGGCCACGTGTACGACCTCTCCTCCCCCGAGGACTCCGTCGCCGACCAGGTCATGCGCGGGGGCCTGCACTTCAACAAGGTCAATGCCGAGACCCAGGCGGTGGTGGGTCCCTGCCCCTTCCTCATCACCTCCGACACGACCGGCGAGTCCCATCTCGCCGTGACGGACGAGAACGGGGAGTTCGACTCCGAGCGCTTCCCCCACGACGCGCGGACCAACGCCAACGACGCGGCGCTCGTGAGAAGCGATGGCGGCACCCCGTCCGCCGACGCGAGCCTGCTCGACCCCGAGGCGGGCGTCTGGTTTGCCGGTGACCTCGAGCACGAGGCGCCTCCCCTCGACGACGGCGCCCTTCCCTATGACAGCTACACGGTGCAGGAGCTCCGCTGTGCCGCGAACGAGGGCCTCGACCTCGTCACCTTCAGGGTCTTCGTCACACGCGACGGTCATGTCGTCGATCGCGGCACGGTGAGCGACGACTCCCTGCCGAGCGTGGGAACGGTTCTGCTCTATGAGGGCGAGCGGCAGGCGCCAGCTGACAAGGTGACCCTGACGGACGTCGTGACCTGCGAGGGGCTCGACAGGGGCAGGGAGTACGAGCTTGTCGGGACGCTTCACGACAGCGAGACCGGGGAGCAGATAGGCGAGGCCTCGTCCGTCAGGCTCACTCCCCACTCGAGCAGCGAGGCAGCCGAGGTCCCCCTCGAGGTAGACCTGTCTGGCCTTGCGGGCAGAAGCGTCGTCGCCTTCGAGGAGCTATGGTGCGAGGGCGAGATCGTGGCTTGCCATGCCGACCTCTCGAGTCCCGACCAGACGATTCCCGTCTCGGACGGGAGGAAGCCCCCGGAGCCCGAGACCCCCCAGGAGCCCAGCAAGCCCACGGAGCCCACTCCCCAGACGACCCCCAGGCCAACGCCGAGCCCAACCCCCAAGACCGGCGACGAGCTTCCGGGAGGTGCCCTCCTCGCAGCACTCGCGGCGCTCGGCACCGGCATCCTGTTCCTGGCGTCTCGCGTCAGGCGGCCCCGCCCGCCGCGCAGGATCTACTAGACGCCGGAGGCCATGAAAAGCCCGCAAGGGGGATGCTCCCCCTTGCGGGACATGCCATCGTGCAATTGCCTACGAGCGACGGATGAGCTCGGTGACGATCCTCGCGACGGAGGCGACCTGGTCGTCGTCGACGTTCTCGCGGAGGTCCTGGGGGGTGCCCGAGAGCGCGGGCATGCCGCTCTCGTTCAAGCCCATGATCGTGACCGAGCGCATGGACGACCTCATGGCAGCGGTCGCGTCGGTGTCGCCCCAGTTGTGTGCCGCCTGCGCGAGCTCGACATGCAGGTCCTTCGCCGTGTTCGAGAAGAGCCTGAGCATGCGCCTGTCGGCGCGGCGGCGGTTGTAGATGCCCTCGGAGGAGATGGCGGTCAGCTCGCCCGCACCGACGCTGTCGAGGTTGATGACGAAGGCACCGCGGCAGGTCTTGCGGTACTCGGCGAGGAAGGCGTTCATGCCCGCGTGGTCGAGGGCCGACGCGCCCAGGGCGACGAACCAGATGTCGTGTGCGATGAGCGCCTCGTCGTCCATCTCGAGAATGGCGTCCTGCAGGTCCTCGACGCCAAGCTCGGCATCGGGGAAGATCTCCTGCTCCACGACGTCATCGCCGTCGATGAGCAGGCCGTCCTGCTCGTCCGCGACCTCGGTGGCGTCGGTGTCGCGGAGCTTCGGGTCAAGGGCCGCGCCGCCCTTCCAGCCGCCCTGGTCGTCCTTGTCGTCGTTGAAGTTGTCCCAGGAGCCGATGGAGCGGCCGCCCTCCTTGGCATCGAAGTTCTCGTCGACGCCAAGCCACTCGCTCATGGACTCGATCTGCTGCTTGCGCTTACGGGCGAAGAAGCGGTTCCTCTGCGCCTCCGTCCGCTCCTCGGCGCTCGCCTCGGCAGCAGGCGTCGCGCGGAACACCGTGGTCTTGGCGTCGTCGAAGGAGGCCTGCGACGGGCTCTCGGGGATGCCGAGGTCGAGCGGGTCGGAGCCGCTCTGCGAGGGGTCGGGCAGGTCGAAGAGGTGGGCCCTGCGGGCAACGTTCTCGGGGTTGGGCCGGAAGTCCGTGGTACCCCAGGAGGGGTCGTCCGGCGTGGGGGGAGCCTTCCTCTCGGTGGCCATGACCGGAGCGGTGGCATCCGGGTCGACGTCGATGGCCACGAGGCCGCTGTCGTCCCCGTCGCCCATGAGGGGCTCCTCCTCGGACTCCTGCTCCTGTTCCGGTTCCTCCTCGACAGGCTCGGGCGTCGACACCTCCTCGGGCGTCTCGTCCACATAGACGATCTCGCAGTCCTCGGGGAGCATCCCCAGGGAGATGATCGCCTCGGCGCCATGGCGCACGCCGTAGGTCTCGGGCTCGGCGGCGCGGCGTTCGATCGCGAGCTTGCCCGAGCTGGGGCTCACTGCCTCGAGCACACCAAGGAGCGCGGCGACGGATGACTTGTTGTCGTTGGCGCCGATGGTGCAGGCGGCGACGCTGTCCATGATGGCGCACACGCCGAGGAAGCCGACGGGCAGGGTCGCGACGAGCGCGATGAGCCACACGATCCTGCGCGCGAGCGTGGCGGAGCCAAAGAAGAGCTGGATGAGGGCGAGGACCGTGGCAACAGGCACGCACACGAAGGCGACCTGCTTGATGATGCCCTGGAAGCGGGCGACCTCCGGACGCGCGAGCACGCTCTCGCGGGGGGTGTCGTAGTGTGCGGCGATGACGATGGGCCTGCTGCCCTTGGTCGCGAGGTCACCGGTCTTGGGGTGGTACGCGATGACGTTCTGGCTCTTGCCCGAGGGGCCGAGCATCCTCAGGGCGCGGTAGCCGAGGGTGTCCGAGATGAGCAGGGCACCTGCGGCGAGCGCGACGAGGACCGCGGGGATGACGATGGGGGTCATCGTGAGGCCCGAGAGCAGGACGCCCGCAAACAGCAGGACCTGGATGATGCCCCGGACCATCGGTGCCGCGGAGGGCATGTCGAACTCCTGGACGGTGGTCTCAAGACCGTGGGAGCCAAAGAGCCTCTCCAGGCATTCGGAGGCCATGAGCTCCTCCTGGCTGTTGGCGGGCGCAATGCCAATCTGCTGGTCGAGGTAGTCCAGGTAGTCGGTTGTGCTCGTTGCCATGTCTAGGCCTTTCGTTATCGATTCGTGCGACGTTCTCGTGCGCGCGTTCCATACCAATCTACAAGTATACGACACCTATTGCCCGTTCATGCTCCCGAAGCTTCCTCTTCCGTACCGACCAGTAGGCGTTGTGGCGAGCCCTCCCGCCCCTCTTGGGATACCATGCGAGGATATGGGCGTCGGTCTGCGACGGGAGGAGGTTCCATGGACGACGCATTCGAGGCTCGGTCCTTCGACTTCAACAGGGATGACGAGCGGGCCCAGCGCGTCGCCGGCCTCGCGCTCATGCTCATGAACTCGTCCTCTCCCGTCCCCTCCTCCGAGATCAGGACGGCACTCTACCCCGACCGCACCGGCGATGCCTTCGACCGCGCCTTCCTCCGTGACCGTAACGCCCTGTCCGAGCTCGGCCTCGACATCGAGCAGGTCGAGGGCGGTCTCACGCGCGAGGGTGGTTGGCGACTCGACCCCCTGGCAACCGTCGAGACGAGCGGGCTCACCGATGACGAGGCCCTCGTCGTCGACCTCATGTGCCAGCCCCTCTGCTCGGACCCCACCTTCCCCTACGGCAACGAGCTCATGCTCGCCCTCGCCAAGGTCAACAACTCCTTCGAGGACGTCCTTCCCAACGCCCAGGGGATACGTCTCGCGAAGCTGCCCGCCCCCGTCTCGACCATGCGCGCCGCCTTCCTGCGCCGCATTGCCTGTGACATCGACTACTCGGACGCAGCGGGCAACGTCTCCGCCCGACGCGTGGCGACGCTTGGCACGTTTGCCCTGCGCGAGCACCTCTACTTCGTGACCTGTCCTGTCTCCGAGGATGGCCTCGACGGGAGTCACGTCAGGAACCTCAGGTCCGACAGGGTCCTCTCGGCAAGCCTCGTGAAGGGCCTTGCCTACGAGATTCCCGAGGACTTCTGCGTCGACGACCACATCCGCCTCCCCTTTCAGATGGGCGCGTCGCTCTGCCAGGGAGCCTTCCTCGTTCCCGACGCGCTCGAGGCAGAGGTCCGCACCGAGGTCAAGGCCGCAGGCACCATCACGCGCAAGGAGGGGCGCCTCGTGCTCGAGGCAGACGTCGCCGACCCGCGGGCCGCAGCGACCTGGGCGGTGGCGGCGGGAGTGACGCCCCTCTCTCCGACCGAGGTCGTCGAGGAATTCCGCTCGATTCTCGAGGGGGTGCACGATGGCTGCTAGGAAGGACCGCGCGGGCAGGCCGGGAGGCTCGGAGCTCACGCGCCTCATGCTCGCCATCCTCGGCGGGCTCACCGAGGACGGCGACATGGTGAACGTCCATGCGGTGGCGCGGCGGTTCTCGAACTCCGACGACTTCGCGGAGCGTCTCATCGAGTCGATCAAGGTGCTTCCCGCGGGAGACGACTTCTTCCTTCCGCTCTACTTCAAGGACGGGGACCCCGACGTCGCCCTCGTGGAAGGTGGCGTGAGGGGCAGGCGTCTCAGGCTCACAAAGGACGAGACCTTCGCCCTGATCGCGGCCTTTGACCGCATCGGGATCTCAGAAAGCAACTCATTGCGCAAATCCATCATGGGCACCATGGCGTCCCTTGACGTCAGCGCCGACGAGACCCAGCGGACCGACGCGCCGTCCGGCGGCTCGGACACCACCGCACTCGAGCGGTGCGTCCAGGCGCTCTGCACCGGCAGGCGCATCAGGTTCCTCTACCAAGGACGACTGGACTCCCATCCCAACGAGCGCCATGCCGAGCCCACGGGGGTGCACCAGTCTGACGGCGCGTGGTACGTCGACGCCTACGACGTGGTTCGCGGGGGTCCGCGCATCTTCCGCTCAGACCGGATGTCCCAGGTCGAGGATGACGGGCCGGCAACCCAGCGCGACAATGCCCTCCAGGCACAAGAGCGCCTGGTGACCGTCCGGTTCTCCGACCCATCCGTGCTCGTCACCCTGTGGTGGCCCAAGCTCGAGGTCATCGAGGAGCGCGAGGGCTATGTCGAGGCACGCCTCCCCTACTATGGCGGCGATTGGCTGGCACGACGGCTCGCCGCCTGCGGAGGCACGGCAACGACCGACGACCCCGAGCTCGCGGAGCGCACCCGTCTTGTGGCGGAAGGTCTTCTTGCCACCATCTAGCAGGGGTTCGTTTATCGCAGGCCCTTCCGCCACGTCTCGATGAAGCGGCGGATGTTGCGCGTCTCGAGCTCGACCACGCTCCGCGAGGGGAGCGACGTGATGAACTGCCTGCCATAGCTCTTGGTCTTGAGCCGCGAGTCGGCAAGCACGAGGATCCCCTGGTCGGTCGAGGTCCTGATGAGCCTCCCTGCCGCCTGCTTCACCGAGAGCACCGCCTCGGGCAGGCAGTAGCGCCACCACGCGCGGTCCTCGCGGCGCTCGCGCTCCTTGCCGATGGGGTCGTTGGGGTTCGCGAACGGCAGCTTGGGGATGACGACGCAGCGCAGCGTGTCCCCCGCGGCGTCGAAGCCCTCCCAGAACGACTTGAGCGCAAGCAGCGACAGGCTCTTCTCGGCGATGAAGCGCTCGCGCAGCTGGCGCGTCCCACCACGATCCTGGCAGGCGAGGTCGAGGCCGACGTCGGCAAGACGGGGCTGGAGGACCTTGTAGACACCCTCCATCTCGCGTCGGTTGGTGAAGAGCGTGAGCACCGACCCGCCCATGGCCACGTGGACGTCGAAGAGCAGGTCCGCAAGCCTTTCCAGGTAGCGGGGGTCGTTGGGCTGGGGTATGTCGCGCGCGACCACCACGCGCATGTTCCTGTCGAAGTCGAAGCTCGAGTCGAGCCGCGCCGACTCGTGGGACGAGGCCTCGAGCTGGTCGAGACCCACCGAATGCTCGAAGTGCGAGAAGTCGTCGCCGACCGCGATCGTCGCCGAGGTGAAGCAGGCGCTCAGCACCTCGGGGAGCCACCTCTGGGCAAGCTCGGCGCCAACGTCGACCTTCTCGGCCAGCAGGCGCTCCTGCCCGCCGCGCGCGCGGTTGCGGTTGACCTCGGCGGAGTACACGTAGCTCGTGTCGGTCCCGTCGACGATGACGCGGATGGCATCGTGGAGGTCCTTGAGCACGCGGATGTCATCGCCTGCGTCTGCCACCGGACCACTCGTCGCCTCGCCCAGCTTGCCGACTGCCTCCTCGAGGAACTCGATGGCCTCGTCGAGGCAGAAGCAGGCGTGCTCGCCCGCCTCCGAGACGCGCGCCCACTCGGGGGTCTCGCGCGCCTCGGGCCCCAGCCACACGGTCACCGCGTCATAGCCGCCGCGCGGGGCGATGGCCACGAGGCCGGCGACCGCGTCGAAGAGCTCGCCCATTGCGACGCTCGCCCTGGAGACCGATGCCGCGGCCTTTGCGAGCAGGCCCATGAGCAGGGTCGAGCCCTCCACCTGCGTGGCCTGCGAGAGCAGCTGGTGAATGGTGCCCGACCTCGTCCCGCCAATGGCCTCGAAGGCCGACCTCGAGCGGCTTGCCGAGACCTCGACCGCCCACTGCCTGCGCGCCTCCGCCTCAAGGGAGTGAGCCTCGTCCACGACCCAGTGGCGGATGGGAGGCAGGACCCTCCCCTCCGTGACGACGTTGGCAAGCAGCAGCGAGTGGTTGGTCACCACGATGTCCGCGGCTGCCGCCCTGCGGCGCGCACCATGCACGAGGCAGAGGTTGGGGTAGAAGGGGCAACGCGTGCGCTGGCACTCGTCGGGCGTCGTGACGAGCATGTGCCGCGGCACGGACCGCCAGCGAATGCCCAGGGAGTCGAGGTCCCCCGAGGGAGACTGGGCGGCATACGAGAGCGTGACGGCGATCGCGGTCAGCATGTCCTGTCCGATGGCGTGCGCGGTGCGCGTGCGGTCCTCTGCCTGGTCGACGGGCAGGTCCGCGTCGACCGAGTGCATGACTCTCCTCAGGCAGGGATAGTGCTCGTAGCCCTTGAGGCTGAAGAAGGTGAGCCCACCGGGCACCTCACGTGCCAATGCCGGCAGCTCATGGGAGACGAGCTGGTCGGTGAGGGCGTTCGTCTTGGTCGCGACGCCGCAGGTGATGCCGTTACCCTTGGCAAAGAGCGCGAGGGGAAGCAAATAGGCAACTGATTTCCCAACTCCTGTCCCCGCCTCGATGCAGCGATGGGACGACGTGGCAAGGGCCCGGCGGACGTGCTCGGCCATGGCGACCTGCTCCGGTCGACGCTCGAACTGCCCATACATCCTCCCGACGATGCCGTCGGCTCCAAACTCACCTTCCACCTCGGCCTTCGTCGGGGACCAGAGGGGCACGCGCTCGAGGGCGTCCACCCTCATCACGTCGGCGGTGCCAGAGAGCAGCTCCCTGCGCACGGCAGGCATCGAGAGCGGTGCGTCACCCGCGGCAAGGGCGAGGTGCGTGAGGACCGGGCGGTAGCACCAGTCGACCTCCTCGTGCATGCCCGCCATGAGCGACAGAAGGCCCGCAGGAAGGTCGGAGAGGGCACAGAGCATGACCCTCCACATGCCTGCAAGGGCCTCGACGTCGTCCATGGCGCGATGCGAGACCGAGGCACAGCCAAAGGCCTCGGCCATGTCGGCAAGCCTGTGGCTGGAAAGGCGCGGCAGGGCGATGCGCGAGAGCGCGAGGGTGTCTATCCACAGGTCGCTCACCTTCGAGCCGCCGTGGACGGCCTCGATGAACGAGCGGTCGAAGGTCGCGTTGTGGGCGAGGACCGGCGAGCCGCCCACGAAGTCGGCAAGGCCCGCCACCGCCTCCTCGGGCGAGGGAGCGTCGGTGACGTCGAGATCGGATATGCCGGTCAGCGCGCGGATCTCGGGAGGGATGGGCATGCCGGGATGGACGAAGCTGTGATAGCGGTCCTGGACCTGCCTACCCGCAAGGCGCACCGCAGCGATCTCGATGAGGCCACAGGTACGGACCGAGAGACCCGTCGTCTCGGTGTCGAGCACGACCACGTCCTCCTCGAGCAGGCCGAAGTCGGCCGTGGCCGCCCGCTCGGGAAGGGACAGGTAGGCCCTGCGCACGCTCTCGGGCGTGTCGGGAAGAAGGAGGTCCTCTATCGTCATGTGGCGGCGTCCCCCAGCGCTAGCGCTCGAGGGCAAGCTTGATGAGCCTCGTGCAGAGCTCGGGGAACTCGATGCCCGCATGACGTGCGGAGTCGGGGAACAGCGAGGTCTCCGTCATGCCCGGGATGGTGTTGGTCTCGAGGATGACGGGCGTCCCGTCGGCCTTGATGATGAAGTCCGAGCGCGAGGCTCCGGCACAACCAAGGGCGTGGTGGGCACGAACGGCGAGTTCCTGGGCGCGTGCATAGACGTCCTCGTCAAGACGGGCGGGAATGACATGGTGCAGCGACGCAGGCTCGTACTTGACCTTGAGGTCGTAGAACTCGGCTCCCGTGTTGATCTCGATGATGGGAAGGGCGAAGGCATCCTCGTTGCCCAGCACGGGGACGGTGATCTCGGTTCCGGTGATGCACTCCTCCACCAGCGCGTGGCTGTCGTTCTCGAGCGCGTGGGCGAGGGCACCGGACAGTTGCTCGGCCTCCGTCACGCGCGTGACGCCGTAGCTCGACCCATTGCTCGCGGGCTTCACAAAGAGGGGAAGGCCGTATGCGGTGACGAGCTCATCGACGAGGCCCTCGTTTGTCAGGTCGGCCTTAGAGACCTCCCTGCCGGCGGGAATGGGAATCCCGGCGGCGGCATAGGCCTGCTTCGCGACGTCCTTTTCGGTCGCACGCGCCGAGGCGAGGACACCCGAGAAGGTGTAGGGGATGTGCAGCAGCTCGCACAGGCCCTGGACGCAGCCATCCTCGCCATAGCGCCCGTGCATGGCAATGAACACCACGTCATAGCCGCCCTGCTCGAGACGGCTGGCAAAGCCGGGCTCGGCGACGTCAATCATGTCGACATGGGCAAAGCCTGCCCGCTCCATGGCAGAGAGGCAGCCCCGTGCCGAGGCGAGGGCAATCTCGCGCTCGTCTGACCATCCGCCCGTGAGAAGGGCGACCTTGCAGTCCAAAACGCTGTCCGTTCCAATCATGACCTTGCTCCTCACCCGGAATACCCATCCCTGTGCGCTAGACTCTCAGCACGGGCGATCTCATCGCCCCCCATGAGGATACCCCACACGCCCTCCTTGGAGGGCCCACACAGACGAGGTCTGCCCATGCCCACAGAAACGCCCTCCCCCATCTCGGGCCGCACCAACATCCGCTCCCTCTCGCAGGACCAGCTCGCCGGCGAGCTTGCCTCCCTGGGAGCCCCCTCCTACCGCGTCAAGCAGGTCGTCGACTGGGTCTGGAAGAAGGGCGTCACGAGCTTCGACCAGATGACGAACCTCCCCGCGTCCCTGCGCAAGGAACTGGAGGAGCGCTTCGTCCTGGGCACCACCCACGAGGTCACGCGTCAGGTGTCCGTTGACGGGAGCCGTAAGTACCTGCTCGAGCTCGAGGATGGCGTCTGCGTCGAATGCGTCGGCATGCCCTCCCCCTCGGGACGTCTCGCGGTATGTGCGAGCACGCAGGCGGGCTGTGGCATGGGCTGTGCGTTCTGCGCCACCGGTGCCGCCGGTCTTGCGCGCTCCCTCACCGCCGACGAGATATACGACCAGGTCATGCACGTCTCCGATGACTTTGCCTCCCGCGTCACCAGCGTCGTGCTCATGGGCCAGGGAGAGCCGTTTGCCAACTACGACGCGACCATGGCCGCCCTGCGCAGGCTCAACTCCCCCGACGACGGCCTTGGCATCGGCGCGCGTCATCTCACGGTCTCCACCTGCGGCGTCATCCCGGGCATCACGCGCTTTGCCAACGAGCCGGAGCAGTTCACGCTGGCAATCTCCCTCCACTCCGCGGTCCAGACGACGCGCAACGCCATCATGCCCGGTGTGAGGCGCTGGTCCCTCGTCCACCTGCATGATGTCCTTGCCACCTATGTCGACAAGACCGGACGTCGCCCCACCTACGAATACGCCCTCATGGGAGGTGTCAACGACACGGACACCGAGCTTCAGGCCCTCTGCGACTTCTGCGTTGGTACCCTCTGCCACGTCAACCTCATCATGCTCAACGAGGTCGAGGGGTCGCCATTCCACCCCTCCACACAGAGGCGTGCCGAGGAGTTCATCCGCCAGCTGTCCCTCGTTGGCGTCGAGGCGACGCTCAGGAACTCCCGTGGGTCCGACATCGATGCCGCCTGTGGTCAGCTGAGCCAACGGGCCCGCAAGATGCAGGCCCGTCGATAGGTACATATGTTCTAAATACTCTAATACCCTACTGCTTCCCAACGCTGTCGCAGGGCATTGATCTCGCGCTCGAGCCCGTCGTCTATCTCTTGTCCCTTGAGGTCTTCGAGTCGCTTGTAGAGGTCGCGAGCCGTTGTGAGCAGGGTCTTTGCGGCTTCGCCCGCCTTGTTCCTTGCATCCTCGTCGAGTAGGACGTAATAGGAAGCACATGCAATCACTGACACGAGGAGGAGGTTCCTGAGCGTCCTTGCGATGTTCATCCTAACTGTCCTCCCTCTCCCCGCTCGTCAGCACGTCGATGATCCTTGCCAGCTCATCCTCGTCCTTGAACTCAATCTCGATCTTGTTCTTGCCACGAACCTGACGAACCTTCACGTTCGCATCGAGGACCCGCCTGAGCTGTCGAGCAGCTCTCTTGAATGCTTGTGGAGAAGGAGTTCTTTGTTTGCGCTCGACCTCCCTGCCAGAAAACAGAGGAGCAAGATTTTCTGTCTGACGAACCGTCAGATGCTCATCGATGACCTTCCTGGCAAGACGCTCCCTGCCTTCCTGGCTTGGTACCGCAAGGATTGCGCGAGCATGCCCTGCAGTGAGCTCTCCCGCTGCCATGAGGTTCTGTACTTCCTCAGGGAGGTCGAGCAGACGAAGGGTATTGGCGATAGCCGAGCGCGACTTGGAAAGAATCTTACCTAGCTCCTCCTGAGTCAAGCTACGGTCATCTATGAGCTGACGATATCCCTGTGCCTCTTCAATCGGATTGAGGTCTGCCCTCTGGAGGTTCTCGATCAGAGCCAGCTGAAGGACCTCATCATCGCTCACATCACGTATGACGACAGGCAGCTCCTTCACTCCCGCCAGCTTTGCTGCTTGATAACGTCGCTCTCCAGCGACAATTTGATATGAGTTGCCGCTCTTGCGAACTAGTAGTGGTTGAAGAATGCCATTCTGCTTTATCGAATCTGCAAGTTCCTTGAGCTTGGTTTCATCGAAGTTCTTACGAGGCTGGTTTGGATTTGCCTTGATTCTGGCAATTGGAAGCATATTGTCGGGAGCAACACTTCCAACTTCGGCATTTGCTTCTCCCATAAGCGATACGAGGCCCTTTCCGAGCCCGTTCTTCTTAGGCACGCTTCATCACTTCCTTTGCGAGGTTCTGGTAGGCAACGGATCCCTTGTTGGAACGGGCATAGAGTGTTATTGGAAGTCCGTGACTTGGGGCTTCTGATAGCTTTACACTCCTCGGAATGAGCGTCTTGAAGACGTCTTTCCCAAAGTAATTCTGGACTTCTGCCACAACCTGCTTCGAAAGCGTAGTTCTGGAGTCAAACATGGTCATCAGAACGCCAAATATCCCAAGATTCGGATTCAGACGAGCCTTCACCATTCGCATTGACTCAAGCAGCTTTGTCACGCCTTCCAGGGCATAGTACTCACACTGTATGGGAATTAGAACGCTTTCAGCCGCGACAAGCGCATTGATGGTCAAAAGTCCAAGTGATGGGGGACAGTCGATAAACACATAGTCAAATTGGTCCTTGATTGGAGCAAGACAAGCCCTCAATATGCTTTCTCGCGCCATTGCAGAGACCAACTCAACTTCGGCTCCAGCAAGTTGGATTGTGGCAGGTACGACCCAAACTGTCGGAATCATTGTCGGTTGCACGAACTTTGCCAGTTTCTCATCCCTTATGAGGGAATCATAGATGCAACCGTCAAGTTCATCCTTGTCAATGCCGAAACCGCTTGTGCTATTTCCCTGGGGATCGAGGTCAAGAAGAAGCACTTTCTCGCCATTTTCCCCAAGGGCTGCTGCAAGATTTACGGCTGTTGTCGACTTTCCAACTCCACCCTTTTGATTGATGACTGCAATCACCTTAGTCGTCTTTTTAGGGTGTTTCTTCTTTTGCTCGGTAAACTCCACTGCCCCTCCCTGTTTTAACTACGTTTGATGCGTGGTTCGCTCTTGATACTACACCATTTCACGTGATTTATGTTTCACGTGAAACAGTGTTTACCTAAGTTTGTTCGTATAATACTTAGAGTTTACCAAGGGATCGTTTGGTCGCCATTCTTGACCGCCTCGGAAGCTTTACCGAAGCTTCTCCATCCTTCTGGAACACAGAAATAGTCCTCTTGCCCATTGCATCTGGAAGCTCAAATGTTTCACATGAAACAGTGTTAACCAAGTATGTTTGAGAATTACTTATGCTCTGCCGAGAGGGCGCTTAGTAGCCATTCCAGGACGTCTGGGGAGTTTCACCGTTGCCTCTCCATCTTTCCTGATCACTGTGATAGTCCTTGTACCTTTACTCTCAGGAAGATCGAATGTTTCACGTGAAACAATGCTCATACCACAGATTTCAGCAGCTCGGGCAGCTTCATCTTCCTCTATTTGGTCTGGTCTACCTTTAGAGACGATAAGTCGTCCTCCCTTACTGAGAAGGGGAGTCGCATACTCTATAAGGACATTTGTAGGAGCAACAGCACGAGCTACGACGCACGAATACTCTTCTGGGTGTTGCTGTGCCAGTTCCTCTGCTCTCACATCAAGGCACTCGCATGTGTTTGGCAGGCCAAGCGACTTGATGAATGAATTGACAGCTACCGTCTTCTTTTTGACTGAGTCGATGAGCGTCCCGTGGGATGAGGAACAGATTGCAAGAGGAATGCCAGGAAAGCCGCCACCGGTTCCTATGTCAACAAACCGATCTGCATCATCAAGGAAGGGGAGAAAGAGCAAGGAGTCAATGGTATGGAGGATGACAGCATCATCAAGGTTATCTATGGCTGTGAGATTGAGAACCTTGTTTGTATCCAAGACCAGTTGAAGATGATGAAGGAGCTTCTCTGTCTGTCCCTCTGTTACCTTGAGGCCAAAGGTTCCTGCCATCTCCATCAGCTTATGCGAAAGCAGCTCGTACATAGTCTTAACCTTCTCCTGACAAAACTTCTTGTATCGAGAACTATTGTCACACAAAAGGAGGGCACATACATGCCCTCCTTCAAACCATCCTATGTACGTGCTTGTTACAGTGCCGTGATGACAACGTACCTATCAGGATCCTCACCCTCGGAGTGAGTGGTGACACCCTCATCATTGAGAAGCGCCAGGTGGATGAGCCTGCGCTCATATGCGTTCATGGGCTTGAGCCTCACCTGGGAGTGCTGACGCTTTGCACGAGCCGCCGAGGAGAAGGCAAGGGTCTGGAGCTTCTGACGGCGACGGTTCTTATATCCCTCGATGTCAACGACGACGGGGTAGTGGAACCCGAGCTTGCTGCTCACGAGGGAGGAGACGAGCAGCTGGAAGGAGTCGAGAACCCTTCCGTGTCGGCCGATGAGAACGGCAAGATCGCCACCGTTGATGTCGAGTATGAGTTCGCCCTCGTCACCCTCATACTCGTCAATGGTAGAGCTCGTCTCACCAAAGCAGGTAAGAATCGAACGTACGATCGCAATTGCCGCATCCGCAATTGCGTCAAGCTGATCGTCTGTGAGCTCGTCACCAGCCTCATATGCCTCACGAATCGCGGTGAAACGATCGTCGACAGCAGAGGTGCCAGTAGTGCTCTCGTCAGCAGAAGAGTAGGTCTCCTCTTCCATGCTTCCTCCTATGTGATATTCGACGTGATGTCGAACCAACGTGAACTAGGACTTCTTGCGAGGACGGGCCTTCTTCTCCTTGCGGACGACATCGACCCTCACGGGACCATTGGCGAGGGCGGCCTCTGCGTCTGCCTTGGCCTTGTCGGTCACGCGCTTGGTAATGAACTGCTGCTGGATGACACCCCACAGAGATGACGTGTCATAGTAGAGAATGACGCCGATGGGAAGGCGCCAACCCATCCAGACCATCATGACGGCCATGACCATGCCCATCATCATCGTGGTCTGACGCTGCTCGGGAGGCTGAGTCCCCATGTTGGAGAACATGGGAATGAAGGTGAGAACGCCAAAGAGAAGGTCGAGCAGGATATAGACCCAGGAACCAACGAGACCAACCGACGCGACCTGCTCGGCAATGGAAGTCGAGAGCGAGGGGAGGATGCTCAGAAGGTGAGCATCTGCGGGAAGCATGTCGCGCAGGACCCTGAAGAGGGCAAAGAAGATCGGCATCTGGAGGAGGAGCGGCAGGCAACCACCGAGCGGGTTGAACCCGATGTCGCTATAGAGGGACTGAAGCTCCTGGTTCATGCGTTGGGGGTCGTTTGCGTAGCGATCCTGGATCTCCTGAATCTTTGGCTGCATGACAGACATGCGAGCCGTGGACTGCGTGGAGCGAATCGTGAGCGGTGTGAGGATGAGACGGACAACGAAGGTCATGAGGATGATGCCCAGACCCCAGTCTCCGACGAACCCCGAGATGACGTTAAGAACCTGGTACAGGAAATTGATGAACCAGTCCCACATAGTTCCTCCGTATGACCCCTAGGGAACGGGGTCGTATCCTCCTTTGTGGAATGGGTGGCATCGGCAGATCCTCTTGATTGCGAGCCAACCACCCCGCGCGAATCCGTAGCGTCTGATGGCTATGAGTGCGTATTGGGAGCAGGTGGGTGTGTAGATGCAGACAGGGGGAAAGAGGGGAGAGATAAATCTCTGGTAGCCCCTCACGGCCGCAAGGAAGAATCTCGTGATGAGATCATCATGAAACTCTTCCTTGTGGTCATCACCTGTCTGCATGCCGTGCCATCAACCCCTCGAGCACGCGGGCAACCTCGTCAGGGTGTGCGTCATGCGTCGCCTGGGTGGCAAACATGATCGCACGGGTTCCCGGACGGGGCATTCCACACCGCCGAGCCGCCTCTCGCATCACTCGCTTGCACCTGTTGCGAAAGACCGCGTTCCCAAGTCTCTTAGCCGCGACGAAGGCGACCTTTCCGGGACCGCCTTCGTCATCACTCAGAACAGTTATGCGCAGAAGCCTGCTGTTGTAGCGCCTCCCGCGCGAGAAGACCTCTCCAAACTCAGCTTTGGATTTGATCGTCTCCATTACCTGTCAGAGACAGTCAGCCTCTTGCGGCCCTTGGCACGACGACGAGCGAGGACGGCGCGGCCGCCCTTGGTGGCCATACGGGCGCGGAAGCCGTGGCACTTGGCCCTCTTGCGCTTGTTGGGCTGATACGTACGCTTCATCTCAAATTCCTCCTGGGAACGTAGTTGGTTCCTATATTGCCTAAGCCATGAGATTGTAGGGGTCTTCCTGCGGTTCTGTCAATTTCTCCACAAAGGGTGCGTCTCTTGTCCCCTTGTTTTGTGTCGCGTGAAATCCCCTTGTGGCCCTTTCACACACAGCCGGTTGTGTCTGGGGACAAAGAGACCACAAGAAGATGTGGTGAGGGCCGTCCCAAGCATGCCCATATCATTCGTTTTGGCACCTCTACGTCGCGAAACTTTCTCTCATAATGAATTGGAAGATGAAACAATCGGGTGCGGATGCTATTATTTTCCGGCCAGAGAAAGCTTTCAAATTGCAGGTTATCAACATAGTTTCATAACATGTTGAAAACTTTCATTCGATTGAAAGCATGATTTGAAAGATTTCAACAGGGGATGGAATCTTGTCGAAATCTTTCTTGGAGGGGGCAACGATGCGCGACTTCCTTCCCTTCGTCGAGGAGGGAGACATCTCCTCGCTCGAGGACAAGGTGCGCTATGCGGCGCGTATCGCCGTCTATGACGACCCCTCCGTCGCCCCGCAGGTGCTCGTCATCGAGCCGAGCGACATCCGCACCTACCTCTCCGAGATAACCAACGCCGTCACACGGCTCTCCCACGAGCGCGGGGGCTCCCTTCCCTTCACCATCATCCGCGAGATCGTGGAGAACTACATCCACGCGTCGTTCATCGAGCCCTCCATCAGCATCTTCGATGGGGGAGACACCATCCGCTTCTGTGACCAGGGCCCCGGGATCCAGGAGAAGGAGCGCGCCCTCGAGATCGGCACCACCTCGGCATCCGAGGAGATGAAGCACTATATCCGTGGCGTTGGCTCTGGCCTGCCCATCGCCCTGCAATACATGAGGGACAAGGGTGGGACGCTCACCATCGAGGACAACATCTCCTCGGGCACCATCGTCACCATATCCCGCAAGGGCAGCACCAGCGCGCAGGAGATGCCACCCACGCGCGAGGAGCGCCAGCCCGCCCCGACGCTCAGCCTCTCGCCCCGGGCGGAGCAGATCCTCGACTACCTCTCCTCTCACGAGAGCGTCGGCGGCACCGACCTCGTGAGGGAGTTCGGTGGCTCGCAGCCAACCTGGTCGCGCGAGCTCAAGACCCTCGACGAGCGTGGCGTGACGAGGAAGGTCGGCCAGCGGCGCTTCCTGACCGACAGCGGAAGGGCGCTCCTGTCCCGTTCGTAGGAAGACGGGACAATCCTGCTACCAATCTCGCGGCTCTTTCATATAATGAGTTTTCGACATTTTTGGCTGACGAGAGTGGTTCCTATGGATTTTTCAACAAACGAAGAGGCGGAGGCCCTCTGGCACGACGTCATCGACCTGCTCTCGGGCGAGGGGATGCCCAGCTCGAGGGTGGCCCTGCTCGAGGGATGCGTCCCGAGGGAGTTTGACGGGGACACGCTCACGGTCGTCGCGTCCTCGCGCTTCATGAGGCTCCAGGTCGAGAGGAACCTCCCCCTTGTGGAGGACGCCCTCTCCCGCATCGCCTACCAGAGCGTGTCCCTGCGCGTCGAGGACCAGGCCCCCGGTGCGGCGCCCATCAGGACCAACTCCGAGATCTCGCAGGCGGAGCTCTCCTCGCTCTCGTCGTCGATCACCGGGTCTCCCGCGCCGGCCCCGGCAGAGCCCGCACCGCCCACCCAGGAGCGGAAGGTCCCGAACGTCCTCGTCGAGGACATCACCGAGGCCGACTCCAAGCTCACCTTCGAGCGCTTCGTCGAGGGCGAGGAGAACATGATGGCCCTCCAGGCGGCAAAGCAGGTGGCCGACGGCATCAACAAGGCATACAACCCCCTCTTCATCCATGGGAAGAGCGGCGTGGGGAAGACCCACCTCCTCAAGGCCATCCAGAACTACATCGCGAGGAACGAGCCCAGCCGCATCTGCGTGTACAAGGCCGCCGCCGACTTCATCAACGACTACACCTCCGCCCTCCAGGACAAGACGAAGGGCGTCATGGAGGAGCTCGAGCGGGCATATCGCGACATCGACGTCCTCATCATCGACGACGTGCAGCAGCTCAAGGGAGCCGCGAGCACCCTGCGCTTCTTCTTCAACACCTTCAACTACCTCATCGACCACGGCAAGCAGATCGTGATTGCCGCCGACGAGTCCCCCATGCAGCTGGGGATGGGTGAGAAGGGCTTCGACGAGCGTCTCACGAGCCGCTTCGACTCGGGCTTCACCTGCCCCATACAGGTGCCCGACTTCGAACTCAAGCGCGCCCTGGTGAGGACCTTCTACACGCAGATGAAGGAGGATGCCGCCAACGAGAACCTCTCCGGCTACGAGGGCTCCATCTCCGACGAGAACCTCAACCTCATGGCCGAGCGCTCGGGAACCAACATCCGCGTCATCCGGAGCTTCTGCCAGTCGTGCCTGCTCGAGGCGACCAAGTGCGAGGAGCGCGGTGGTTCGCTGCAGAGGGAGGACATCCTGCGCATCTCGAGCAGGAAGTTCGCGAGCGCCCAGCGCCTCATCTCGGTCGAGCAGATCCAGCGCGCCGTCGAGGGGGAGTACCAGGTCTCCCACAACGACCTCGTGGGCAGCAAGCGCACGAAGGAGATCATGGAGCCGCGCCACATCGCCATCTGGCTCACGCGCGAGCTCACCGACAACACGCTCGAGGCCATTGGCAAGCGCTTTGGCGGCAGGAGCCACGCGACCGTCAAGCACAGCATCCAGTGGGTTGAGGACTCCATGCGCGAGAACCGCGTCTTCTTCGACCGCACGACGCGCCTCAAGGACGACCTCCTCGAGGAGTGATGTAGAAAGCGCAGGTCAGAATTGTCGACACCTGGACGAAGAAACGTAGGAAGGTGTCGAAAACTTGCAAGGTCACGAGGGGAGCGAAGAAAGGGAAGAGAGAGGGAGCATCCGGGGAAAGCCAAGACAAAGCCCCTCACCTTGGCATCTAAGGGGTTTTCAACGTTTCGACAAGACTTACTATTACTACTAGTTCATTTAGATACTTATATATAGAGGAGAGGGCACCATGAAGTTCACCGTAAGCCAGTCCGCACTCGCAAAGGCGCTGTCCGTCGTCTCGAAGGGCATGGCGACCAACTCGACGCTGCCCCTTCTCTCGGGCGTGAACATCCGCGCGGAGCGTGGGGTTCTCGAGTTCAGGACGACCAACCTCACCATCTCCATCCGCCACAAGATCGCGGCGAACGTCGAGGAGCCCGGCGAGACGGTCGTCTCGGGCAAGATCCTCGCCAACATCGTGAAGACCCTCCCCGACGCCGCCGTCTCCTTCTCCCTCGAGGGGAGGAGCCTCACCATCTCCTGCGAGAAGAGCACGTTCAAGCTCAACACCCTCGACCCGGCCGACTTCCCCGGCTTCCCGGAGTTCGCCCTCTCCGAGTCCATCGAGCTGCCGTGCGACGAGCTCTCCCGCATGGTCGACAGGGTCTATCGCGTCACCTCCAAGGACAACACACGGCCCATCCTCTCCGGCATCCTCATGACCGTCGAGGCGGGGACCATCCGCCTCGTCGCCACCGACTCCTACCGCCTTGCCCTCTGCGAGGCCCAGGTCGAGGCCCCCGGCTCCTTCGAGATGATCGTGCCCGGCGCCGCCTTCCACGACGTCCTCACGCTCCCCTCTGACACGGGGCGCATCCTCATCGGCAAGACCGACAGCCAGGTCGTCTTCGTCTTTGGCAACACGACGTACGTGGCCCGCAAGATCGAGGGCAACTACCCCAACTACCGACAGCTGCTGCCGTCCGAGAGCACCACGACGGTGAACGTGAACGTGGGCACCCTCTCTGCCGCGCTCAAGCGCGTCTCGGTCATCTCGCTGTCCAACCCCTCCATCCGCTTCGACATCGACGCCGGGGCAGGGACGGTCCGCCTCACGGCCACCTCTCCCGACCAGGGCGAGGCGACCGAGGTCATCCCCGCCGAGGTCGATGGCAGGAGCATGGCCATCGCCCTCAACTACCACTACGTCTTCGACTGCGTGAACGTCGAGGCGGCGGACCACGACATGACGCTCGAGCTCAAGGAGTCCATGCAGCCCGGCATCTTCAGGTCGCACTCCGACGTCGAGTACCTCTACCTGCTCATGCCGGTGCGGATGTAGTGCCGTGTCCCTCAAGGTCAGCTCGATATCGCTCGTCAACTTCAGGAACTTCGAGAGCTTTGGCGTCGTCCTCGACCCGGGGCTCACGGTCCTGGTGGGTGACAACGCCGTCGGCAAGACCAACACGGTCGAGGCGCTGCAGCTCGTCACCAGCGGCAGGTCGTTCCGTCGCCCCAAACCCCTCGAGCTTCTGCGCGAGGGAGCGGAGGAAGGCAGGTGCGAGGGGAGGATCGAAGGTGACGGCAGGGTCATCGACGTCGAGTGCGAGATAGCCCAGGGCAAGCGCACCTTCAGGCGAAACGGCAAGGCGTGCCACGCGGCCGACCTCGCCGGCACCCTCATGTCGATCCTGTTCTGCCCCGACGACCTCTCCCTCGCCAAGGGCTCGGCATCGCTTCGTCGCCAGGAGATCGACACCTTCGGGTCCCAGGCAAGTCAGGGCTACGACAAGGTCGTCCGCAACTACGCCAAGGCCATCGAGCAGCGCAACAGCTTCCTCAAGGGGGAGTGGACCGACGAGGTCTTCCTCGACGCCTGGGACGAGACGGTCGCCCTGGGGGCCGCAACCCTCCTCTACCACAGGGCGTCCCTCTTCGGTCGCCTCGCGAGTCGCTTCTCCGAGGTCTACCGCGAGATATCGGGCGGGGAGCAGGCCCAGGCGACCTATGTCTCGTCCCTTCCGGGCGGGCCCTTCGGGAGGAGCAAGGAGGAGATCAGGCAGGACATGGTGGAGGCGCTCCACCAGGCCCGCGACGAGGACCTCAGGCGGCAGTTCACCACCGTCGGGCCCCATCGCGACGACATAGAGTTCGCCATCTCGGGCAGGTCCGCCCGAACCTACGGCTCGCAGGGGCAGCAGCGCTCCATCGTCCTCGCCTGGAAGATGGCCGAGGTCATGGTCTCGCAGGACGTCATCGGCGAGACGCCCCTCCTTCTGCTCGACGACGTCATGAGCGAGCTCGACGAGGCGCGGCGCGCGGCCCTGACGTCCTTCGTCGAGGAGGGGCTCCAGACGGTCGTCACGACCACGAACATGGGGTATTTCCCCGAGAGGCTCCTCTCACGCGCCAAGGTGGTCGAGTACCGTGGCCGATAGACGTCGAGAGGGGACCGCGCGCAGCCTGGGCGAGGCACTCGAGGAGCTCATGGACTCCGAGGCGTTCACGCGCTACTCGGGCAACGAGCGCGCGGCACAGGCATGGTTCCGCGCCAACGGGGACTTCGAGCACCGACACACGCGCGGCGTGTTCCTCAAGGAGTCGTCGCGCCGGGGCGAGGCACCCACGCTCTACGTGTACATCGACTCGAACGCCATGCTCCAGGACTTCGTGACCAACCGTGACATCTATGCCATACGCCTCGCCCATTACGGCTTTGACGTCGCGAAGGTCGAGTTTCGCCTCTCGAAGGGGGAGGGAACCCGCTACGAGCCCCCCAAGGTGGTCCCACACAAGCCCCCGGTGCTTCCGGATCTCACAGAGGACGAGGCCTCCTTCGTCGAGGAATCCGTAGCCTCCCTCGACGGCGCCATGAGGGATCGCGTGCGCGCCGCTATGATTTCATCTTTGCGCCGTGAGAAGTCTTTGAGTACGCAAGAGAGCAAAACCTCCCCTCAAAACGGCTCTTAGCGCCTCTCACGCATAGTTCCATCATATTTCGTTCTCCTTTTTACATCGAGCCGTGAGCTAATGTGCCATTTGGAGTAGAATCGATAAGGTTGAAACGAACCCCAAACGAGAGGAATTCCGTGGCAGCTAAGTCAAAGAACGGCTCTTACGACAGCGGAGACATCAAGATTCTCGAGGGCCTCGAGGCCGTGCGCAAGCGTCCCGGCATGTACATCGGCACCACGAGCGCCGCAGGACTTCACCACCTGGTCTGGGAGATCGTCGACAACTCGGTCGACGAGGCCATGGCCGGCTTCTGCACCAAGATCAAGGTGACGGTCCATCCCGACAACTCCATCACGGTCGAGGACAACGGCCGTGGCATCCCCGTTGCCAAGCACCCCCAGAAGCGCAACATGTCCACGCTCGAGGTCGTCCTCACGATCCTCCACGCCGGTGGCAAGTTCGACAACAACGCCTACAAGGTCTCGGGTGGCCTGCACGGCGTGGGCATCTCCGTCGTCAACGCGCTCTCCAAGCGCCTCGTCGCCGAGGTCAAGCGCGACGGCAAGATCCACCGCATGGAGTTCTCGCGTGGCAAGACCACCAAGAAGATGGAGATCGTCGGCAAGTCCAAGGCGACCGGCACCACGGTCACCTTCTGGCCTGACGAGGAGATCTTCGAGACCACCACGTACAACTTCGACACCCTGCACGACCGCCTGCAGGAGACCGCCTTCCTCAACAAGGGCCTCAAGATCACCCTCACCGACGAGCGCGAGCTCGCCCCGCGCGTGGTCGAGTTCTGCTATGCCGGCGGCATCGTCGACTTCGTCAAGTTCCTCAACGACGGCAAGGACATCCTCCCCGGGCTGTCCCGTCCCATCTACATCGAGGGCAAGTCCGAGCCGGACGCCCCCGCAGACCAGCGCGGCGAGGTCGAGGTGGCCCTCCAGTGGAACCAGGGCTTCAGCGAGACCGTGCTCTCCTTCGCCAACGACATCTACACCGACGAGGGTGGCATGCACCTCACGGGCTTCCGCGAGGCCCTCACCAAGGCCATCAACGACTACGGCCGCAAGAACAACATCATCAAGGAGAAGGACGCCAACGTCACCGGCGACGACATCAAGGAGGGCCTCACCGCCATCATCTCGGTGAAGCTCCCCGACCCGCAGTTCGAGGGCCAGACCAAGGCAAAGCTCGGCAGCTCCTACATGCGCGCCCTCACCAACAAGGTCGTCTCGCGCGGCATGTCCGAGTACCTCGAGGAGCATCCCAACCAGGCCAAGGAGATCGTGAAGAAGGCCCAGCAGGGCGCCAAGGCGCGCCTGGCCGCCCGCAAGGCCCGCGAGGCGACGAGGCGCAAGGGCCTCCTCGAGAGCGCGAGCCTGCCCGGCAAACTCGCCGACTGCTCGGTGCGCGACCCCGAGATGACCGAGCTCTTCATCGTCGAGGGCGACTCCGCAGGCGGCTCGGCCAAGATGGCCCGTGACCGCTCCATCCAGGCGGTCCTGCCCCTGCGTGGCAAGATCCTCAACGTCGAGCGCGTCCAGGAGCACCGCGCCCTCTCCAGCGACACCATCACCTCGCTCATCACGGCCATCGGCACGGGCGTCGGCGAGGAGTTCAACCTCGAGAAGGCGCGCTACCACAAGGTCGTCATCATGACCGATGCCGACGTCGACGGCGCCCACATACGCATCTTGTTGCTTACTTTCTTCTATCGCTACATGAAGCCCATGATCGACGCTGGCTACATCTACGTCGCCCAGCCGCCCCTCTACCAGATCAAGCCCAAGGGCCGCAAGGGAGGCAAGTACCTCTACACCGACGAGGAGCTCGCCCTCGAGGCCGCCAAGTTCGAGGACTCCTCCAAGTACACGGTCCAGCGCTACAAGGGCCTTGGCGAGATGGACCCCGAGCAGCTCTGGTCGACCACCATGGAGCCCAAGAACCGCATCATGCTCCGCGTCACCATCGAGGACGCCATGGCCGCCGACCGCGCCGTGTCCGACCTCATGGGCAACCAGGTCGAGAAGCGCAAGGACTTCATCCAGACGCACGCAAAGGACGTGCGCTTCCTCGACATCTAGAGGCTGAGGCGACGCCGCTCCCTTCCGCGGGAGGCACGCTGCGCGGAGACCTCCCGCCGGAAGGGAGACGGCACGCCCAGACTCTCAGATGGAGAGGAAGAAAGCACGGACTTTGACAGGTGCGAGCAACCAAGGCAGATACACGAAAGGTTAAGACGTGGCTGACAACGATAACCGCAATGATGGGCTGTTCGATGACGACGACCTCGAGCGCGAGGACGAGATTGACGAGATAGGGGAGGAGGACCTCGACGAGGATGAGGACGAGGACGAGGAGTTCGACCCCGAGACGGGCGTGTCCTCGAGCCTAGCCGGCGCCAACCTCTCCCACACCCTCTCCGACGAGGCCGGCACCCGCCTCGACCTCACCGACATCCACGGTGGCGCGCTCAAGCCCATCGAGATGTCCCAGGAGATGAAGGCGTCCTTCCTCGAGTACTCCATGTCCGTCATCGTCGCCCGAGCCCTTCCCGATGTGCGCGACGGCCTCAAGCCGGTGCACCGTCGCATCCTCTATGCCATGAACGAGGCGGGCATCACCCCCAACCGTCCCCACAAGAAGTCCGCCTGGACGGTCGGCGAAGTCATGGGCAAGTACCACCCCCACGGTGACGCCGCCATCTACGACTCCATGGTCCGCATGGCCCAGGACTTCTCGATGAGGCTCCCGCTGGTCGACGGCCACGGCAACTTCGGCTCCATCGACGGTGACCCCCCGGCAGCCATGCGCTACACGGAGAGCCGCCTCACGCGTGCCGCGGAGCAGATGCTGCGCGACCTCGACAAGGAGACGGTCGACCTCCAGCCCAACTATGACGAGTCGCTCACCGAGCCCTCCGTCCTGCCCGCGCGCTTCCCCAACCTGCTCGTCAACGGCAGTTCGGGCATCGCCGTCGGCATGGCCACCAACGTGCCCCCGCACAACCTCAAGGAGGTCATCGACGCCACCTGCCTGATGATCGACAACCCTGACGTCACCACCGACGAGCTCATGAGGGTCCTGCCCGGTCCCGACTTCCCCACGGGCGGCATCATCATGGGCAGCGAGGGCATCCGCGAGGCCTACGAGACCGGCCGCGGTTCCATCACCATCCGCTCGAAGGTCCACGTCGAGCAGATCAAGAACGGGCGCCAGCGCCTCGTCGTCACCGAGATTCCCTACCAGGTCAACAAGGGACTGCTCCAGGAGAAGATCGCACAGGCGGTCAACGAGAAGAAGATCGAGGGCATCTCCGACATGCGCGACGAGTCCAACCGCAAGGGCATGCGCATCGTCATCGACCTCAAGCAGGGCGCCGTTCCCGAGGTCGTCCTCAACAACCTCTACAAGAAGACCCAGCTCCAGTCCAGCTTTGGCATCATCGACATCGCGCTGGTCGACGGCGTGCCCCGCACCCTCTCGCTGCGCGAGATGCTGCACCACTACATCCAGCACCAGGTCCAGGTCATCACCAGGCGCTCCGAGTTCGACCTCAAGAAGGCCAAGAAGGAGCTCCACCTGCTCGAGGGCCTGCTCATCGCCGTCGACAACATCGACGAGATCGTCCACATCATCCGCTCCTCGTACGACGACGCCGAGGCCAAGGCCCGCATGAACGAGCGCTTTGGCATCGACGACGTCCAGGGCGAGCACATCCTCCAGATGCGCCTGCGCCGCCTCACCGGCCTCGCCCGCGAGAAGCTCGTCGAGGACATCGAGAAGCTCAAGGTCCTCATCGCCGACCTCGAGGACCTGCTCGCGCACGAGGAGCGCAAGCTCGAGGTCATCAAGACCGAGCTCCGCGAGATCTCCGACCGCTTTGGCAACAAGCGCAGGACCGAGATCGCCGGCGCCGCCATCGACCTCGACGTCGAGGACCTCATCGCCGAGGAGGACATGGTCGTCACCGTCAGCCATGCCGGCTACATCAAGCGCGTCCCCGTGGGCGTGTACCGCTCCCAGAAGCGCGGCGGCAAGGGCGTCTCGGGCACCAACCTCAAGGAGAACGACTTCATCGAGGACATCTTCGTCGCCTCGACCCACGACTACGTCCTGTTCTTCACCAACAAGGGCAAGGTCTACCGCCTCAAGGTCCACGAGCTGCCCACCGGCAGCCGCACGGCCCGTGGCTCGGCCATCGTGAACGTCCTCGCACTTGCCGAGGGCGAGCACCCCACCGCCGTCCTCACCTGCCGAGACTTCCCGGCCAACGAGTTCCTCATGTTCGCCACCAGCTCGGGCATGGTCAAGAAGACCGCCATGAGCGCCTACGACCGCACGCGTCGCGATGGCATCATCGCCATCAACCTCAAGGACGACGACGAGCTCATCGCCGTGCGTCGCGTCAAGGAGGGCGAGAAGGTCATCCTGGTCTCGTCCGACGGCAAGGCCATCCTCTTCGACGAGTCCGAGGTCCGCTCCATGGGCCGCGACACCACGGGCGTCCGCGGCATCACCCTCAAGGGCTACGCCAAGGTCCTGGGCATGGAGATCTCCAACGGCAACGGCGACCTCTTCGTCATCACCGAGAAGGGTTACGGCAAGCGCACCCCCGTCTCCGAGTACCCCGAGCACAAGCGCGGTGGCCAGGGCGTCTACACCATCGCCATGACGACCAAGAAGGGCCTGCTCGTGGGCT
>CAMPCT010000002.1 GCA_946647055.1 uncultured Atopobium sp.
AAGTCCTCGTCCGAGATCTTGTCGAGCTCGGCGCCGGTGATGGCACCCTCGCGGCCGCGGACGATGCCCAGCTCCTTGGCGATGGCCACGGCGGTGTCGATGTGGTCGCCGGTGATCATGACCACGTTCATGCCGGCGCCGTGGGCCTCCATGATGGCGTCCTTGACCTCGGGGCGGACCGGGTCGATCATGCCGCACAGGCCCACGAAGACCATGTCCTTCTCGAGGTCGGCCGCCTCGTAGCTGGCAGGGGCGGTCTTGCCGTGGTTGACGCGTGCGGCGGCCATGACGCGCAGGGCGTCGTCGGCCATGGCCTTGTTGTTCTCCATGATGCGGGCGCGCAGCTCGTCGGTCATGGGGACGTCGCCCTCGGCGGTGTGGAACTTGGTGCAGCGGGCGAGGATCACGTCCGGGCCGCCCTTGGTGTGCTGGATGTAGTCGCCCGAGGGGCTGAGGTTGACCACGGTCATCATCTTGCGGCCGGAGTCGAAGGGCGCCTCGCCCACGCGCGGGTTGGCGGCGTCGAGGTCGCCCGAGGTGAAGCCGAGCTTGGCGGCGTCGGCCACGAGCGCGGCCTCGGTGGGCTCGCCCACGGCCTGTCCGGCAATGGGGTCCCACTTGGCGTCGGAGCACAGCGCCATGCAGCGCACCAGGCGGTCGGTGTCCTCGGAGAAGTGGCGCACGACGGTCATGCGGTTCTGGGTGAGGGTGCCGGTCTTGTCGGAGCAGATCACCTGGGTGCAGCCCAGGGTCTCGACCGCGTTCATCTTGCGGACGATGGCGCGGCGGCGGCTCATCTTGGTGACGCCGATGGAGAGGGCGATGGTGACCACGGCGACCAGGCCCTCGGGGATGGCGGCGACGGCCAGCGAGACGGCCACCATGAAGGTGTCGAGCACGCGGCCCATGTCGCTGAAGAAGGCCATGCCGCCGTGCTGGAAGATGCCGACGACGAAGACGATGGCGCAGATGCCGATGACCAGCTTGGTGAGGGTGCCGGAGAGCTCGTTGAGCTTGATCTGCAGCGGGGTGAGCTCGTCCTTGGCCTGGGCGATGGCGTCGGCGATCTTGCCCATCTCGGTCTCCATGCCGGTGGCGACGACCACGGCGACGCCGCGGCCATAGACCACCGTGGAGCCCATGTAGCACATGTTCTTGCGGTCGCCCAGAGGCACGTCCTCGGCGCCGGCGGCAAGGCCCAGGACCTCGGCGATCTTGTTGGCCGGGACCGACTCGCCCGTGAGCGCGGACTCCTCGATCTTCATGGAGGCGCTCTCGATGATGCGGCAGTCGGCGGGCACCGCGTCGCCGGCCTCAAGGATCACGATGTCACCGGGCACCAGCTCGGACGAGGGCACCTGGATCTGACGGCCGTCGCGGATGACCTTGGAGGTGGCCGCGCTCATCTCCTGCAGGGCGGCGAGGGCGTTCTCGGCCTGGTACTCCTGGACCACGCCGAGCACCGAGTTGAGCACGACGACGAACATGATGATGAAGACGTCGGCGAAGTCCGCCTCGCCCTGGGCCATGCCCGTCACGGCCGAGATGACCGCGGCGATGATGAGCATGATGACCATGGGGTCGGCCATCATGGCGAAGAACCGCTTCCACAGCGGGTCCTTCTCGGCCTCCTTGAGCTTGTTGGGGCCCACCTGGGCCAGAAGCTCCTCGGCGCGCTTGGCGTCGAGGCCCTTCTGGACGTCCGCGCCCAGCTGGGCGAGGACGTCCTCGGCAGGCGAAAGGTACTCTCTCATGAGACTCCTCCTGGGGTTTTGTCCGCCCGGTGCTTTGGTCCCGATCATAATTCCCCAGGAGGGGCAAGGGCTTCTCCAAGGCGTGCGCTCCGGGCTGCCGTTACGTACGGGTCATATGGTACCCGTTTTGTTCGCGCGGGAAAGGGGGCGCCCCCCATCCTCGCAACGTCTACTCCCGCCAGCCGCGGCAGACGTCCACCCACGTGCCACCGGAGAGACGCTCGAGCTCGTCGCAGGTCAGCTCGATGGCCGAGTTTGACGACCCGCAGGCGGGAAAGACCGTCTCGAAGCGACGCAGCGACTCGTCGAGGAAGACCTCCACGCCGTCGTTCACGCCAAAGGGACACACGCCTCCCACGGCATGCCCCACCATCTCCTGGGCCTGATCCGCCGTGAGCATGCGCGCCTTGGCGTGGAAGCGGGCCTTGAACGAGGGGTTGTCGACGCGGGCGTCCCCAGCGCACACCACCAGGATCGCACGTCCGTCGACCATGAACGAGAGGGTCTTGGCGATGCGCGCGGGCTCCACGCCCACGGCCACCGCGGCCAGCTCCACGGTCGCGCTCGAGACGTCGAACTCCAGGACCTTGTCGCCATACCCACGTTCCGCGAGGTAGGCACGGGCGCGATCGATTGACACGGGACCTCCTTTGGGCCTTGGGCGACGGCCTGCCCTATCCCACCTGGCAGACCATGAGGACGTTCGTCGAGGTGACGTACTCGCCCTGGGTGGGCGAGGTGCGCGGGTCGCCCACCGTGACGATGGCCAGGTCACCCTGCGCGGCGATGCCGTGCTCCTTGGTGAGCGAGAGGGCGCTTCGCACGGTCGCCTCCATCGAGGGCATGAGGGTCGAGGGATAGCACTCGACGCCCCAATAGAGGCAGCACTTGCGGCGCGTGTCGTCGATGGGCGAGAAGGCCACGATGGGAAGGCGGGGCCTGAAGGCCGACATGAGGCGTGCCGTGCGACCGGTCATCGACGGGGCGACGATGCAGGTGGCGCCCACGCGCTCGGCGGTGCTCACGGCGGCGTAGCCGATGGCGCCGTTGACGTTGCGCACGTTCCCGCGGTCGGGATAGTCGTGGCGCTCCTCGAGGTAGCGCTCGGTCTCCACGCAGATGGACGCCATCGTGCGCACCGACTCGACGGGCCAGTGCCCCGAGGCCGTCTCGCCCGAGAGCATGACGCAGTCGGTCCCGTCGTAGATGGCGTTGGCGACGTCGGCCACCTCCGCACGGGTGGGACGCGGGTTGCGAATCATCGAGTCGAGCATCTGCGTGGCCGTGATGACCGGCTTGTAGGCCACGTTGCACTTGCGGATCATGTCCTTCTGCAGGTGTGGGACCTCCTGCGCCGGCACCTCGACGCCCAGGTCGCCGCGGGCGACCATGATGCCGTCGGCCTCGGCCAGGATCTCGTCGAAGTTCTCGATGCCCTCGGCGCACTCGATCTTGGGGAGGATGAGGATGTCCTCGCGACAGCCCTCGGCACACAGCTCGCGGATGCGGCGGACGCCCTCGGCGTCGCGGATGAACGACGCGGCAATCGCGTCGACGCCCATCTGGCAGCCAAAGGCGATGTCCTCCTCGTCCTGCTTGGTGACGGCGGGCAGCCCCAGGTGCGCGCCGGGGACGTTCACGCCCTTGCGCTCGCCCAGCTCGCCACCGGAGAGCACGATGCAATGGATGTCATTTCCGTCGATGACGTCGACCATGAGCGCGATGAGGCCGTCATCGACCAGTATCGTCGAACCCTCCGAGAGCTCGCCGGGAAGTCCCTCGTAGCTGATCGAGAAGCGGCTGGCCGTGCCCGTGACCTGCTCGGTCGTGACGGTGACGAGGTCACCCTCGTGCAGGGTGACCGGCGCCCCGCCCTCGAGCAGGCCCGTGCGGATCTCGGGGCCCTTGGTGTCGAGCATGATGGCGATTGGCACGCCCAGCTCCCCGGCGACCTTGCGCACGCGCTCGATGCCCGCCTTGTGGTACTCGCGGCTCCCATGGGAGAAGTTGAAGCGCGCGACGTTCATGCCGGCCTCGATGAGGCTGCGGAGCACCCCCTCGTCCTCGGTCGCCGGCCCCATGGTGCACACGATCTTGGTCCTCTTGCCCTGGATCATGTTGGCTTCTCCCCTCCTGGCGGCTTGCCGTTGGCGCCTGTCCCAGCGGCAGCCCCGCTACTCCCTCTCCGTGGTGCTCGAGATGACGCAGCGGTTGGCGGGAAGCCAGACGCTGCCCCACTCGAAGGGCGTCCCGTCATCCAGCGTCACGAGCTGCTCGAGCTCGAGCACCGGGGCATGTTCGTTACATCCCAGCCACGCACCGCGCCTCTTGCCCACGGCCCGGGCGCTGTAGACCATCTCGGACGAGCCGATCTTCCTTCCGCTCGTGCGCTCTGCCGCGGCAAAGAGGCCCTCCTCCTCGAAGTCTGCCCGGTCGAGCCCGGGGCAGGCGGCGAGGTTGAGGTGACTCTCGATGAGCATCACGGGAAGGCCCACGACGGAGCGGACGCGGGCGAGGTAGAGGTAGTCGTCCCCCTCCTCGATCCCCAGGTGCTCCGCACAGAGCCTGCCTGCAGGCTCGACGCACTGCTCGACGACGTGGGTCTCGTAGTCGATGCCCTGCTCGTCCATGGACTCCGCGAACGAGAGGAGGCTGTTTGACGAGGGCCGCGCCATCACGGGCTGCGCCACGAAGACGCCGCGCCCGCGCTGCTGGACGAGCAGCCCCTCGTCGACCAGGACCCTGATGCCCTTCTGCACGGTACCGCGCGCCAGGCCGAACATGTCCATGAGCTCGTGCTCGGAGGGGATGCGCCGGTCGGCGCCCCACTCCTTGGAGTAGACCTTCTCCCTGACATAGTCGGAGACCTGCTCGTAGAGCATCGCGTCGCGCGTCTTCTCGAAGTTCGTCATGCGCGCCCCCTCAGTCGCATCGTGCCCCCCAGCTCGGGTCCCCGTCGGCAAAGGCCATGAGCCCCTCCTCCATGATACGCTGCGCGTCCTCGAACGCGGAGGTGAGGAAGGCCTCGTCGAACATGCGGAACCCAGGCAGCCCCTTTGCGCGCCGCGCGGCGTTCTCGGCGACGATGGCCTCCATGGACTCGCAGGCGGCGATGACGTCGCCCGCCGTGAACGCATATTGCGGGAAGGCCATCGCCTGGGTGGTCGCCGCCATCGTCGGCCGCGGCGCGCGCGTGATTCTCAGCGAGCACCCAAAGACGTCGAAATCGCCCTGCTTGCGGATGCGCGCGTCCTCGCCCGGCTCGATGTGGTTGTCGAAGAGGAAGTTGTTCGAGCGGACGTTGTAGGTGTGGTCGGCCACCAGGTGCACCCAAGCCCCCAGGACCATGTCGGCGGCGGGACCGTGCGCCTCGGCACCGTAGCGCTCGAAGAACAGCCAGTAGGCGGGCTCGGGCACGTAGCTTGGCTTGGAGAAGTGCGTCTCGCGGTACTCGATCTTGCGCGAGAGGAGCTCCGGGGCGACCATGTAGCCCACGTGGACGTCAGGCGCGAGGTTGCCCAGCAGGAACGCGTCCACGTCACGGATGCCCAGGCGCGCGGCCCCGTGCTCGGACAGGAGCCGCTCGGCATGCGCGGTATGGATGTTCCAACTGGGCATGGTTCCCTCTCCGTGGAAGAGGTGCACGAAGGGGGCATCCCCTTCGTGCACCCCCGTGCGTCGCTAGCCGCGGACCTCGCCGCCCGTGGCCTTGCAGACCTTGGTCACGAGCTTGTTGTGGGCCTTCTCGACCTCCTCGGAGGTGAGGGTGTGGTCGTCGGCGCGGTACGTGAGCGCGAAGGCCATGGACTTCTTGCCCAGACCCACGCGGACCGGGTCGCGGTACACGTCGAACAGGCGCACGTCGCGCAGGAGCTTGCCGCCTGCGGAGCGGATGCGCTGGACCAGCATCTCGTAGCTGACGGACTCGTCGACCACGATGGCGAGGTCGACCGAGACGCCCGGCAGCGTGGGGATGTCCTCGTAGGGCTGCTGGCCCTGGGCAAGGCGCTGCAGCGCGTCGACGGAGAGCTCGAAGGCCACGACGGCATCGTCGATGTCGAAGCGCTTGAGCGACGTCGGGTGGACGTTGCCCACCCAGCCGATGACCTCGCCGCCCGAGAGGACCTCGGCGGCGCGGCCCGGCTGGAGCCAGCCATAGCGCTCGGGCTCGGCGACCTTGAAGCGCACCTTGGGCAGGCGCAGCGTCGCGAGGAGCTGCTCGACGATGCCCTTGGCGTCAAAGAAGTCGAGCTCGGGCTGGGCCTGGTTCCAGGCCTCGTCGTCCCAGCGGCCCGAGAGCACGCCGGCGACGTAGGTGACCTCGCGCGGCAGCGAGTGGCCCTTGTGGCCAAAGAGCACGCGGCCCATCTCGTACAGGGTGACGTTGGCCTGGCCGTGGTCCTTGTTGTAGGCGACCGAGCGCAGCAGGCCCGGGATGAGGGAACGGCGCATCTCGGACTGGTCGGCCACGAGCGGGTTCATGACCTTGACCGCGATGCCACGCCCCTCCTCGGACATGCCGAGGCGCTCGAGGTCGCGGTGGTCGCAGTAGACGTAGGTCACGGTCTCGGAGAGGCCGCAGGCGCGCAGCGTGCGGTCGATGAGGCGTGCGCGGTGCTGCTGCTCGGTGAGGCCGCCGATGTGGTCGGCGGCGCCGGGGATGGTGGCGGGGACGTTGGCCATGCCGAAGAGGCGCAGGACCTCCTCGACGAGGTCGGCCTCGCGGGTGAGGTCGGGACGGAACGTGGGCGGCACCACCGTGTAGGCGTCGACCTGGACGCCCTTGTGCGGGGCCGTGCCCGCGGCCTCCACCTCGCAGCCCAGGCGGCGCAGGAAGCGCAGCTGGACGTCGTCGGAGATGTCGGCGCCGCACATGGCACGCGCGCGCTCCGGGCGGAAGGTGATGCGCGGGAGCTCGGGAAGCTCGGCGACGACGTCGACGACGCCCGGGCACACCGTGGCGCCGCAGCAGCTCTCGAAGAGCGCCGCCGCGATGTCGGCGACCTCGACGCAGCCGTAGGCGTCGACCTGGCGCTCGAAGCGGATCGAGGCCTCGCTCATGAGGCCCAGGTTGCGGCTGGTACGGCTGATGTGGCCCTTCTGGAAGCAGGCGCTCTCGAGCAGGACGTCGACGGTGGTCTCGTCGATCTTGGAGTTCTCGCCGCCCATGACGCCGGCGAGGGCGACGGGACGGTCGCCGTTGTCGGTGATGAGGCAGGTGTCGGGCGTGAGCGAGCGCAGCTGGCCGTCGAGGGTCTCGATCTGCTCGCCGTCGGACGCCGCGCGCACCACGATGTGGCGCTTGCCGTCGATCTCGCGCAGCTTGCCCAGGTCGAAGGCGTGCAGGGGCTGGCCCGTGAGGTACATGACGTAGTTGGTCACGTCGACCACGTTGTTGATGGAGCGGCTGCCTGCGGCGTTCACGCGCTTGGCCAGCCAGTCGGGGCTGGGCCCGATCTTGACGTCGCGCACCACGCGCGCGGCGTAGCGGCAGCACATCTCGGGGTCGTCGATGCGCACGTCAACGAGGTCGGCCGCCGGGGTGCCCTGCTCGTCCTGGATGGCGGGGAGCTGGACGTGGGTGTCCTCGTCGAAGATGGCCGAGACCTCCACCGCGACGCCCTCCATGGAGAGGCAGTCCGGGCGGTTGGGGGTCATCTCGCAGTCGAGGATGACGTCGCCAAGGCCGCTGTAGGTGGCGAAGTCTTGGCCGGGCTCGGTGCCCTCGGGCAGCTCGATGATGCCCGAGTGGTCGGTCGAGAGGCCCAGCTCGGCGTACGAGCAGCACATGCCGCAGCTCTCGACGCCGCGCTTCTTGGCACGGGTGATCTCGAAGCCGCCGGGCAGCACGGCGCCGATGAGGGCCACGACGACGTCGAGGCCCGTGCGCATGTTGGGGGCGCCGCAGACGATCTGCAGCGGCTCGGGCGCCCCGTCGGCGCCGAGGTTCCTGCCGCCCACGTCGACGGTGCAGACCTGCATGTGGTCGGAGTCGGGGTGGGCGTGGGCCTCCACCACGTGGCCGGTCACCACGTTGCGCAGCGCCGAGGCGGTGTCCTCGACGGCCTCGACCTCGGTGCCGGTGCGCACGAACTCCGAGACGAGCGTCGCCGGGTCGGCGGGCAGGTCGACCATTTCCTTGAGCCATTCATATGAGACGCGCATGTCAATCGCCTTTCTGTTTTCTCCCAAAGGGGAGTACCCCTTTCGAAAGGGAGTACCCCTTTTGCAAGGGCATCGTTAGAACTGACGCAGGAAGCGCATGTCGCCGGTCACCAGCATGCGCAGGTCGGGGAGGTCGTAGCGAAGCGCCGCGACGCGCTCGGCACCGATGCCGAAGGCGAAGCCGGTGTAGCGCTCGGAGTCGATGCCGACGTTCTCCAGGACGTTGGGGTCGACCATGCCGCAGCCCAGGATCTCGAGCCAGCCGGTGTGCTTGCAGAAGGGGCAGCCCGCGCCGCCGCAGACGCCGCAGGAGACGTCGACCTCGCAGCTGGGCTCCGTGAACGGGAAGAAGTGCGGGCGGTAGCGCGTGGCGCGGTCGGGGCCGAACATGGCCTTGGTGAATGCGTCGAGCGTGCCCTTGAGGTCGCCGAAGGTGATGCCCTCGTCAACGACGAGGCCCTCGATCTGGTTGAACTGCGGCAGGTGGTTGGCGTCAGCCGCGTCGGGGCGGAAGACGGTGCCCGGGCAGATCATGTAGATGGGCGGCTTGTGCGCCTCCATGTGGTGCACCTGGACGCCCGAGGTCTGGGTGCGCAGGAGCAGCTCGGAGATGCCCAGCTGGTCGTTGTCGTTGCCGGCCTCGAGCTGGTGCTCGTCGGCGCGGGTGGGGTCGACCACGTAGAAGGTGTCGCGCGCGGAGCGGCTGGGATGGTCCTCGGGGGCGTTGAGGGCCGTGAAGTTGTAGTAGGTGGTGTCGACGTACGGGCCGTCCTCGACCACGTAGCCCAGGCCGACGAAGAAGTCCTCGGCCTCCTCCATGATGGACTTGATGAGATGCTGCGTGCCGTGCTTGGGCGCGCGGCCGGGCAGCGTCACGTCGACGGCGTCCTTCGCGAAGCGGGCCTGCATGGCCACGGCGGAGAGCTCGGCCTTGCGCGCCTCGAGGGCGGCCTCGACGCGTGCGCGCACCTCGTTGGCGAGCTTGCCCACCACGGGGCGCTCCTCGGGCGCGAGCTTGCCCATGCCCTTCATGGCGGCGGTGAGCGAGCCCTTCTTGCCCGTCACGGCCACGCGAATGCTCTCGAGCTCCTCGAGCGTGGCGACGCCAGAGATCCTCTCCTGCGCCTGCTCGGCGATGAGCCTGAGGTCGTCGGTCAGTGCCATCGTACGGTCCCCTTCCTGTGCGGCCCCCTTCGGCCGCCTCGTCTGCCGGGACAAAAAAGCCGTCCCTGTGCCACCTGTGCCCAAGGACGGACATGAATCCGCGGTACCACCTTGATTGACGTGCGCGTTGTCTCTCGCGAGCGTCCACTCGTTGAGCCCCGTGCCGTGGGGCGTACGGCTTCCCTACTGGGGATGGACCCGTTCAGGTCGCGGCTGGTGGAGTGAACTCCCGCGCTCGACCCGCGTGCGCTCCTCTCAGCCTGGGGGGCGCTCTCTGTCCGCCGGTCACGCGAGCCCGGAACCTCTCCGTCATCGCCTAAGGGGACATAGTAGCACAGCGCGTGTGTTGGGTGTGTGTGTCGGGACCGCCTCGCCCCCTACCCCGCCAGGCGAGCCTCGACCTCGTCGACGGTGATCGTGTCGCCATGGCGCGCCATCGCCAGCGTGGCCACCATCGCCACGCCCAGCGCCGCGATGTAGAGGAAGAGCTGCCCCTCGGCCACGTCCATGATCGCTCCGGAGAGGATGGGCGTCACGACCTGCGCCGCCATCGAGACCGTGTAGTAGTAGCCCGAGTAGCGGCCCACGCTGTTGGACGAGCACAGCTCGAGGATCATCGGGTACACGCACAGGTCCACGGCACCCAGGCCCACGCCCATGAGCAGGAAGATGGCGTAGAGCGCGGGGTGGAAGCCCGGGGCCAGCCAGATGGCGATGGGGCAGGCCGCCATGATCACGCCGGTGATGAGGGCGATGCGCTTGCGCCCGTACCTGAGCGACAGGTTGGCGACGGGCACGTAGCTCACGAGCGCGCCCACGATAGTCGTGATGTTGATGATGGCGTACGAGCCGCCACCCATCGAGAAGAAGTCGTCGGCATAGCGGCTGATGTTGGTGGTCATGCCGTTGTAGCTCATGTAGTAGAAGAAGACCGTGAGCAGCAGGAACACCATGGAGCGACGCATGTCGGCGTCGGCGATGCGCTCGGTGCCGCCGCGGCGCTCGTCGTCCAGCTCGGCACCCATCTCGTCCTCGGGGATCCCCATGGCCGCGGACTCCTCGTGCATGAGGGCCACGGCCGCAGGCTCGTCCACGCAGCGCTTGTACACGAACGCGCTGAGGGCTATGACCAGGCCCTGGAGCGCAAAGATGGGCAGGTAGTTGGGACGCTCGACCGACGGAACCAGCAGCGCGATGGCGACGAGCATGACGCCCGTGCCCGCATAGCCCACGAGCTTGTCCACGGAGTCGGCCTTGGTCCGCAAGGGACGCGGCGTGATGTCGGCCACCACGGCGACGGTGCAGGTGCGGTAGGCGCAGATGGCCACGAGGGTGACCAGGATCATCGCGATGAGCAGCGGCAGGTTGGCCATCTGGTCGGCGACGGCGATCATGGGCACGGCGATGGCCGCGACGATGGAGCCCGCCAGGATGAAGGGCGTGCGGCGACCCATCCTGGACGTGCAGTGGTCGCTCATGATGCCAAACCACGGCAGCAGGAACAGGCCGAAGACGTTGTCGAGTGCCATGACGCCGCCGGTCACGGTGTTGGAGAGCCCAAAGGTGTTCACCAGGATCTTGGGCACCAGGCCGTCGAACACCTGCCAGAACGAGATCATCCCCATGAACGGCAGCGACGCCAGGGCGATGGTCCTCCAGTGGAAGGGATAGCCCTTCTCGGTCTTGCGTGCCATGTGACCTCCCTATGCCTCGAGGCCGGACAGGCCCCGAAGGAACGCGACGTAGAACTCGAGCCCGCGCTTGTAGACGTCCACCGGAATGCGCTCGTCGGTGCCGTGGATGAGCTCGCGGGACTCCTTGGAGTAGACGAAGCCCGCCATGCGGTAGACATGGTCGGAGCAGGCGCTCATGGCATGCGCGTCCGAGCCGCTCGTCTGGATGTAGGGCGTGCAGCCCGCCTCCGGATAGACGCCGGCCACGCAGCGGCGGATGTAGTCGAAGGCCGCGTCGTCGTAGGGGCTGACGGGCGCGGGGTCGCGGGCGATGTCGTCCGCCACCTCGACCGTGATCGCGCCGGGCATGCCGGCCTCGTCCGCCACCTCGTCTGCGAGCGCCTGCGCGCGCTCGAGGGCCTGGGCGGCCGTCTCGAAGGGCGCCACGCGCACGTTGATGTTGGCCGTCGCCACAGGAGGCAGGACGTTACGGGCGGTCGAGCCCTGCAGCTGGGTGAGCGCATAGGTGGTCTGGACCATGGCGCCCGTCTCCTCCCCCGCGGCGAGGATCATTCGCACGAGCGGACGGAAGAGCCACATGTTGGCGAAGACCATGCGGTAGGCAAGGCTCCCGCGCGACGCGAGCTCGGAGAGCATGGCCTCGACCGCCGGCATGACCTGTGGCGATCCTGGGTTGTCGCAGATGTTCTCGACCGCACGCACCAAGAGGCGCGTCGCGTCGTTCTCGGAGGGCGACGAGGCATGGCCGCCGGGGGCGTTGGCGGTGACGGTGAGGTCGAGGTAGCCCTTCTCGGAGACGCCCACCATGGCGACGGGGCATTCGACGCCCAGGGGCACGTCGGTCGCGATGGCCCCGCCCTCGTCGAGCACGAGGCACGGGTGGATGCCGTTGTCGGCAAGCCAGGCGGCCGCCCTCTCGGCCGCAGGGCCAAAGAGCTCCTCCTCGCAGGACGAGAAGAACCAGACGTCGCGCGGCGGACGCCAACCCCGTGCCGTCAGGTGCTCGAAGGCCTCGAGGCAGCCGCAGAGGCAGAGCTTGTTGTCGAGTGCGCCGCGAGCCCAGATCTGGCCGTCATGGACCTGGGCCTCGAAGGGCGGATAGGTCCAGTCCTGGCCGTCCACGGGGACCACGTCGTGGTGGGCCATGAGCAGGATTGGCGCAAGCGAGGGGTCATCTCCCGCCATGCGCATAAGGAAGCCGTAGGTGGAGAAGTGGAGCGGCTCGTCGAAGGCCGCGAAGGCGTGCGGGAAGAGGCGACGCAGCGTGATGGCCATCTCCTCGAAGGCTGCGTCGTCACGCAGCGTCACGTCGCCGCGGGAGACCGTGGGAATGCGCAGGACCTCGCGGAAGCGCTCGACCGCCGCATCGTCGGCACGATAGCCGCCCGCATCGATGGCCGGGCCCTTGGGTCTGGTTGGCTCCAGACGCGTCGCCCTCGCCATGCATGCCGCCACAAGTGCCGCAACGCCTGCCGCGGCGCCACCAGCAATGACCTTGCCCGCCTTGCCCATTCTGGCCTCCCCACGCTCGGCTCCAATGCATCCCATCCTAGCGCAGGGAATGCGGCTGACGAACCCTTCGGCGCACATCGTTTACATGCGGTCGACGCGACGGCCTAGGTGGTCACGCTCAGATTCCGGGCGCGTCCGCCGTCACAGGCCCAGGGGCCTCATCAGGCCGTTGGGAATGCACAGCATGAGTAGTTCGCACATCTGCTCGGGAGTCTCGGTCATGCCCTCGCTCACCCAGACGGCGCAGCGCTGCGCGCAGGCGTCGGCAAGGAAGTCGACCATGAAGGTCTCGCGCTCGCCAGGCGGTGTCTTCAGGCGCGGAAGGATGATGCGTCGATAGAGGTCTCGGTTGAGCTCCACGAATCGAGTGAGGTCGCTCCGGCGGCAGTAGGCGTTGCGATAGAACGTCTGGTTGAGGTAGATGCCCTCGAGCTGCCCGTACAGCACGAGGTCCAGCGGCTCGGTTGACGGGTGCTGTTCCATGACCCGCTCGATGGCCTCCTTGTAGATGGTGTCAACAATGTCGAACTTGTCGACATAGTGGTTGTAGAAGGTCTGCCTGCTGAGTCCGCAGTTCTGGACGATGTGGCTCACTGAGATGCTCTCGATGGGTTTTTGCTGGATAAGCTCGACCATCGACTCTTCGATGAGCTTCTTGGAAGGGACCTTTCCCCGCATGGGCAACCTCCCATCCCCCGCCTTGGATGCATGGCACCAGTATACACAAGGCCAAAACTGTCAACTTTTGGACACTACCACTCCACTATACAGGGTTTGAGCGTTCTGGGCGCTGCGACACCCTCATAGAATGGGAACCGAAAGGCGCATGCGGCGCCACACGACCGATGAGAGGAGCACTCATGGAGAAGAAGGTCATGCAGGCATACATCGATGGCCTGAACGCACACGACTACGAGGGCATCGGCGCGCTCTATGCCGAGGAGGGCACCTTCAGTGACGGCGCCACCCGCCTGCTGAACCTCCCCGACGGTTCCGGCACGGGCCCCGCGGGTGTCGCAGAGTTCTTCAAGGGCATCATGGGACAGTTCGACGTCAAGGCCGACCTCATCAAGATGAACGACCGCTCCATGGAGTATGACGTCCATCTTGGGCCCGAGATCACCCTCCCCTGCGTCGGCACGGTCACGCTCGACTCCGACGGAAAGATCATCGAGTACCTGGCGCGCCCGAGGTAGAGAGCAGACAAGGGCGGGTACCTAGGCCGCCCGATGGGACCTGCGGTGGGGTGTTTGGTGCAAGGGACCACCACAACCCCCGCCCCGTCCCGTCGGGCGGTCTTCCGCATCGAGTGAGATCGAATCCCCAGCGCGGCACCTACCGCACGAAGTGCGCGAGGTACTCCCTGTTGCCGTCACCGCCGGTGACCGGCGACTCCACCACGCCCCCGCACGAGAAGCCCGCCGCCTCGAAGGCTGCCGTGACGTCGGTTACCGCCTGCTGACGCACGGCCTCGCTCACGACCACGCCCTTGTGGGCCTTGGCCTCGCGGCGCCCGCACTCGAACTGGGGCTTTATCAGGCACAGCACCTCGCGCAGGTCGGGCGCGGCGACGATGGCGTCGACCAGCAGGCGCACCGAGATGAACGACACGTCGATGCCGGCGATGGTGGCACCAGCAAGCTCCTCCGGCGGCATCGCGCGAAAGTCGGTCTGCTCGTGGAGCTCGACCCGCGGATCGCTCCGCAGCGGCTCGACCATCTGGTCGGTCCCCACGTCGACCGCGATGACGCGCGCGGCCCCGTGTTGGAGGGCACAGTCGGTGAAGCCGCCGGTCGAGGAGCCGATGTCGAGCAGCGTCCGACCGACGAGCTCGATCCCAAACGCCTCGATGGCCCGCTCGAGCTTGAGTCCGCCGCGCGAGACGTACGGGCATACGCGGCCCGTGAGCTGCAGTTCGTTTGTCTCGTCCACCTTGCGCGCAGGCTTGCGGCACACCTGGCCGTCCACGAGCACGTTGCCGGCGAGCACCGCCTCGTGCGCCTTGGAGCGCGTGGGCAGGAGCCCCCGCGCCACCAGCTCCATGTCGAGCCGCCTGGCCATGGCCTACCCCAGCTTGCCTGCCGCAAGCAGGTCGCGCACCTCGAGCAGGCTGCCACAGCAGGCCGCATAGAGGTCGCGCACGTCGTCCTCGGGCTGGCGCAGGTCGGGCACCATCACCGGAATGAAGCCACCTGCCGACGCGGCACGAATGCCGGGATTGGAGTCTTCCAGCACGAGCGTGCGCACCGGGTCCATGCCCAGGCGCTCGGCCGCCAGAAGGAAGATGTCAGGGAAGGGCTTCCCGCGCGAGACCATGTCTCCCGACACGATGGCATCAAAGCGCCCATCCAAGCCAATGTTGTGCATGTTGCGCCTGATGAGGGGCACGTCGCTCGCAGAGGCGATGGCGCGCGGCACGTGGTTCTCGTCAAGCCAGTCCATGAGCTCGTGCAGGCCGGGCTTGGCGTCCACGCCCCGCGCCAGCGCACGTCCCGCAGACGCCCACAGCTCCTCGCGGATGCCCGCGACGTCGGCGTCGGGGTAGAAGCCGCGCACGATGCCCTCGAAGACCGTCCCGCTCGAGGCGACGCATGCCTCCTTGAGACCCTCCTTGTAGGTGAGTCCAAACTTGGCCAGCACGTCCGGCCACTGCGCCTGCCACACGCGCTCCGAGTCGATCATGAGGCCGTCCATGTCGAAGATGACCGCCTGTACCACGCTGACCCCCTACCCTGCCCCGCTGGGCATCACTTCAAGCCGAGGGTCATTGTATCGCCATACGGCGGTGGCGGCTGTCCCGGCGCCCCGCGCGCCCGCGCCTCCACAAACCAGCGGGGGTTCTCGTAGAACACATGGGTGTGCCTACCCCCCACCGCGATGGTGAAGCGCAGCCCGGCACCTCCCGTCTTTGCGGCACGCGCCTGACGCACCTCGAGCACACGGGCCACCTCGAAGCGCCGACCGTCGTCCCACACCACGACGAGGGGCATGACGCGACCCTCGACGTCGGTCTTGGACACGACCTCGACGTAATGCTTCTCATATGTGGGCGCCACAGCCACCTGCCGCCTCCTGCCGACAAGAACATCTGTTCCCATCATGACAGGAGCGGACGACAGATACTAGACACGTCGCACGGAAGCACACTGACCTGCGGCGCTGTCCCCTAACCCTCGAGGCAGCGGCGGACGAAGGCCTGGCGGGCAAGCGTGGGGTTGGCATCGGCAGCCTCCCCGAGGAAGAGGCTGGCAAGCTCGGGTTCGAGCTCGAAGGCGAAGCCCCCGTCGGAGGGGTCCGTGGGCTCGTCGCCCACGATCTCGTCGTGGTAGCCGCCCACCCACACCGGGTTCTCGAGCGACACGGTCGAGCAGTCCACCCATCTCCCCATGAGGCCCGGCCGACCATAGCGCCTGGCGCCGTCAAGGTCGCTCGTCTTGCGCCACAGGGCCATGACGCGGCTCACGGCCACGATCGACCCGGCAGCGCAATGCAGGATGACGTCCCCGGGACGCAGCTCCTCCAAACGGTCCCACGAGCGAATCCGGCCACCGTCGGCCGTCGCGAGGGGTGCCCAGAGGTAGCCGGACTGGGCGGTGGCCGGGGAGTCCTGGAAGGCGATGAGGACCGCGGGCTTGCCGGCGGTGCGCGTGGACATCGTGCCGACGGCAATCTGGCTCGTGCGGACCTCGGATCGCGGCGCGCGGGTACGCGCCATCACCTTGCGGGCGGTCGACGCGGACGAGGCCTTGGTTGACGTCTCGCGCACCTTGGCGTCGCGGGCGTCAGGGCGTGGCGCAGGCTGCTTGGCAGCTTGCTTGGTAGGCTGCTTGGCCTGTGCCTCGATCTTGTGGAGGACCTGCTGCTGGGCGGTCAGGCGGAAGGGACCATCGGGCACGATCTCCTTCTCGACCTGGGCCTGCAGCTGCCCATCGGCAAGGGTGAGGAACTGGGCAAACGCGCCCGGATAGGGAAACTGCCTGGTGCTGCCGTCCGCAAACTCGACAAAGACGTGACGCTCGTCCTGGCGGACGACGGAGCCCTCACCAAACGCCTTGTGTGTGACCGACTGTCCGACAAGTTCCATAGTGCCTCCCTGAAAACAAGTTGACACCTCATCCTAACGCATGGGCGTGCGCATGAACGCGGGCATCTCGCCAGTGGCGGCTGCTGCGGCAATGTCGAGCAGGGCGTCGGCCACGGCGTCGTCCGCACACGCTCCGATGTGGTAGCGAGCGGCAGCGGCCGCCACGGGAATCGCGTTGGCCACGGTGACCGAGTTGGGGCAGGCACGCAGCAGCGGCAGGTCGTTCTCGGAGTCGCCAAAGACGCAGACCTCGTCGACCGTGATGCCCATCTCGTCCATGAGGACCCGCATCCCGCTGGCCTTGTTCCAGCCGCGCGGCATCACGTCGAAGACGCCCAGGGCCGGGGCCAGGCACTCGAGGCCGGGACAGGCCCCCTCGACCATGGCGCGCACCTCCTCCTGGCGCTTGGGCGAGATCGCGTGCGCGACCGTGAGGGCGATGACGTTGCCGGAGGGCAGCTCGTCGGTGACGTGGACGTCGGGGCCAAAGATGTCGGCGAGGTCGCCGTAGTCGACGTCACTGGAGCCATAGGCATAGTCCGTCTCGCCCACGCGGAAGAGGCAGAAGACATCGGGCTCGGGTTCGAGGAGCTCGCAGGTGCGACAGACGTCGGCGGTGTCGAGGAAGACCTCGCGCACCAGCCGGCCGTCGAGCGTGATGACCTTGCTGTTGGAGGCGAGCATGGTGGCGTAGCAGGCGTCGTCACCGCAGAAGAAGCGCTCGAGGCCGTCGGGGTCGCGGCCGGTGGCCGGCGCAAAGCGCACCCCCGCGTCAAGGCAGGCGTGCACGGCGGCGCGCATGCGGTCGGACACCCTGCCCACGCCGAGGGGAACGATGGTGTTGTCCATGTCGCTGAGCACGAGCTTGATCATGGCGCACCTCCCCATGGCTGGCCTAGTAGCAGTCCCAGTTGTAGAGCACGTTCGAGAAGTCTCCCCTGCTCAGGGCCTCGCCGTTGATGAAGAAGTTGCCGATGCCCACGTCGCCCCACATGCAGCGCGGATGCGCGGGGGCGCCGTCGGAGTCCACCTGCAGCAGCAGCGTGTCGAACTCCTCCGCGCGGCCGTCGTAGCGGGGGTCGTACTGTGTGAAGAAGGGATAGCCGAAGACCTGGTGCAGGGGCCCCTCGATGTTGGTGAGGTCGAAGACCTTGTCGCCGTCCTCGTCGGCGAGACTGCCATACCAGCCGTCGAGCCCCTCGCACGCCTCCTCGCCAAGCACCTTGCGGGCAGCTGCCATGAACGCAGCGTCAAAGCGCTCGTCCGCAGGCGTCATCCACTGCGTGCCCGCCTCGACGTCGAGGGCGAACTCGCCGCGCAGGGGGTTCCCGATGCGGTCGTCCCACGAGTCGAGCGAGGTCGGGACACCCAGCGCCCTCACGTCCTCCGGCGTCACGGACGAGTCGACGGTCTCGTGCCACACCACGCGGAAGCCGTTCTGGTTGGTCCCGTCGTCAAAGTCGAGGCCCGAGCAGTCGTCGTCGGAGTCGATGAAGAACTGGAGCAGGCCGCGGCCGGGCAGGCGCTCGTCCCCGCCAAAGTCTGCGAGGTCGAGCTGGGCCAGCAGCATGAGCTTCATGCCCTTCTTCGTCTCTGGATAGGGCTTGCCCGCAGGCCAGTACGGGAGGCCGCCAAGCTTGGTGTCGGTCAGTCCGGGCGTGCGCCCCTCGTTCACCACGAGCTTGAAGTACGGGGCGCTCGTCATGTCTTTGACCGCCTGGACGATCTCCTCGACCCGGTCGCTTGGAATCAGCTTTGCCTGCTCGTCCTGTCCCATGGGACCTCCTTCGTCACATCTGGCACTGCGTCCAGTCTAGCCCTTCGAGCTGCCATGCGGTGGTGTGGCAAGAAGGGCTCTCCCCACCGTGTGGGTTTCTGCGAGCGTTGCGTGCGTCAGGTCGTCTCCACCAGCAGCAGCGCCGAGAGCAGGGGCGAGTAGAGCCGGTAGTGTTCCCCCGCCCTGCCCGGGAAGAGGCGCTCCAGCTCCTCGGGCGTGTCGAACTCGGTGTTCATGAACATGCCACCATCACCAAGCGAGGTGTCGTAGGTCTCGACATAGCCCGTGTAGGCGTAGTACGAATACGCGCCCTCGGCCCACCAGTTGGTCGCCTCGAAGTAGATGTAGGGAATCCCCCTCGCGGCAAAGGGAACGTGGTCACTCGCCCCAATCGTGGCAGGTGACGGGGCGACCATGTTCTCGGGAGCGGGGTGCGCGTCGGTCCAGGGGTTCGTGAGGAGCAACCCCTCGCCCTCGGAGACGTCCATGCCCTGGCCGCGCTGCTCGTAGAGGCCGTCGAGCTGAGCCGTGCGCAGGACCTCGATTCCCAAATCCTCGGCAACGTCGGCGGCAAAGTCGTATCCCTCCGTCTGGCGGGGCTCGCCCAGCGGCTCCCCCTCGACGAGCGCGATGTCGCCCATGCCGTAGTCATCTCCATAGACGCCCCCGTAGACGTGGCAGAAGTCACCAAACGCGAGCGAGTCCAGGTTGACCATGTAGGCCGTGGCGGCAACCTCCTCGGGCGTCATGAGCTCCGCAAAGTGCGCACTGCCCAGCATGCCCTCCTCCTCGCCGTCAAAGAAGACGTACTTGATGGTGAGCTGGGGCGTCTCGTCCACAAGGCCCGCAGCCGTCGCCAGCAGGAGTGCCGCGCCAGACCCGTTGTCGCCGATTCCGCTGCCGTCATAGTGCGCGCCCACGACGACCTGGCCGACGGGAGAAGTCCCAGGCACCGTGAGGACGATGTTCCTTCCCTGCATCCCCCCGACCCCCTCGATCTCGAAGCGTTGCTCCTCGATCTGGTCCTCGGGGTAACCGCAGGCCACGAGCTCGGAGACGAGCCAGTCGACAAAGGCGTCGTGCTGGCCCTGGTCGTCAAGGAGGTCACGACACGGGAAGCGCTCCCCAATGGTCGTGAGGTAGCCCAGGGCCTGCTCGGTGAAGTCGTAGCGCGCCGCGTCCTCGCGGGAGACGCGCGACCCCAGGGACGAGATGGGAACCACGGCATCGACCTGCGGGGACGTGTCGTCCGTCGCAGGGCCGCGCGACCAGGGGAACGAAGCGCATGCGCACAGGGCAAGGGCCACGACCATCACCAGCAGCATCTTGATCCCTCGCACGCGCCTCATGCCGACCTCCCGCCGTCCGCCCTTGAGACAAGCCGTCTCCCGACCTTGCATTGTAGCCTCGGAGGGTCCGCGCCTGATGGCGAGGCGTGCGCTACCGCGAGCGCAAAAGGCCGGGGCCCCAAGCCCGCATGCGGACCCTGGGACCCCGGCACCCCTTTGCCTCTATGAGGCTACTTGAACAGCTTGTCGAGGTGCTTCTCGGCGAGCAGCTGGAAGTAGACCTTCTCGCAGAGGTGCTCCATGAGCATGGCCTTCTCGAAGGCCTCGTCGAGCGTGGGCGCGTAGGTGACCGCACCGTGGTTGCCCATGAGGGCCCAGTCATAGCCCTCGAGCATGGTGGCGGCGACGACCTCGCCCACGTCCGGCGAGCCGGCGGGACGGTAGTCGGAGCACGGGATGATGCCGGTCAGGCCCTCGCCGGCTTTCTCCAGCGGCACGTCCATGCGCAGTGCCGCGAAGACGGACGCCCACACGCCGTGGGTGTGGCAGATGGCGCCGGCCTCGGGGATGGCGTTGTAGATGGCCACGTGCATGGGCCACTCGATGGTGGGGGTGGACCAGGGCACGAGGTCCTCGCCGGCGGCATTGGAGACCCAGCGCTCCCAGCCACGCGCGTCGCGCAGGTTCTTCTGGAAGCACCAGTCGGGAGAGCCGGAGATGTACATGTAGCCGGTCTCGAGGTCACGGACGGAGCAGTCGCCGGACTCACCGGACTGCGAGAGGCCCCACTTGTTGAGCAGGCGCGTGCCGCGGGCGACCTCCTCCTTCCACATGAGGTCCTTGGGGGTAGCGAAGAGTTCCTTGTAGTTCTCCATGTGTAAGGCCTCCCTTGCCTACTCGTCGATCCACTGGATGTCGCCGATCATCTCGGCGCGGACGATCTTCTGGCAGACCTCTTCCATCCAGGCCAGATAGTTGAGGGCGTTGTCAACGTTGTCGGCAACGGCGACGGAGCCAAAGTCCTTGAGCAGGACGAACTGCGTGCCATGGAACTTCTCGACGACCTCGTCGAAGTACTCCTGGGTGTGGCTGTGCGGCGTGGTGACGACGTCGGTGGAGAAGCCGGTGGAGTAGTCGAAGTCGGTGATGTAGCCCTGCTCGACGAAGGCGAACGGGATGGGGCGGCTGTTGTTGGCAAAGAGGCCGCAGTAGATGGGGTAGGAGTGAATGATGGCGTTGACCTCGGGGAGCGCCTTGAAGATGGCAATGGCCAGGTCGACGTTGTCGTTGGGGGGCGTGATGTCGTAGACCAGGTTGCCGTCGAGGTCGACCACGGCCATGTCGGTGCCGTGGTAGTCGTCGATCTCGCGCACGCCGATGAAGCCCGGCTTGATGGAGGTCACGACGATGCCGCTCTCGCGGTCGATGACGGAGACCTCGGCGAGGCCGTCGGCGTTCATGTGGCCCTCGTCGAAGAGACGATGCATGCAGCGGGCCACCTCGTCCTGGTACAGCTTGATGCGATAGGCGTCGATACGATCGGACATACAACCACCTTCCATGTCTTTGCGTTCCGTGCGTTGCCGTCGTGCTTCCGGGGTCGGGCGAGTCCCCGGGCGGTTCCCTCTAACACTCCTTCGAGAGCTCCTCGGTGTAGCCGCGGGTGGCCTCGACAAAGAGCCGATACTTCTTGATGAGCTGGTCGTAGACGGCGCGGTTCTCGGGGTTGGGCGTGTAGGTGCGGTCCACCTTGGCAAAGGCCAGCGCGGTCTCGGCCACGTCATCGTAGATGCCCGCGCCGTACCCGGCGATGATGGCGGCTCCCAGGCATGCGGCGTCCTGCGTGTTCTTCATGGTCACGACCTCGCGACCCAGGACGTCGGCCTTGACCTGGCACCAGAAGGGGCTGAGCGAGCCGCCTCCCAGCGAGCGGATCTGGGTGACCTTGACGCCCGTGAGCTGCTCCACGTAGTCGACGATCATGGCGATGTTGACGGCCGTCGCCTCGAGGAAGGCGCGGACGATGTGACCGCGGGTGTGGCCCAGCGACAGGCCATAGAGCACACCGCGCCCGTAGATGTCGGGCGTGGGGTTGGAGCCGCCGCCAAAGAAGGGCATCACGAAGAGGCCCTCGGCACCCGGGGGCGTGGCCGCGGCGAGCTGGTCCATGAGGTCGTAGGCGTTGCCCTCGCCAGCGGCCTCGCGCGCGAGCTCCTCCTGGCAGAGGGTGTCGCGCAGCCACTTGATGACGATGCCGCCCTTGGCGCCGCCCTGGATCATGTAGCCACCCAGGTCGGAGTAGTTGCAGGGCACGTTGCCGGCCTCGTCGAACACGGGCTCGTCCAACGTGGTACACACCATGAGGGCGCCGCCCGTGGACTCGCTGAAGATGCCGGGCTTGACGTTGCCCACGCCGATGGCGCCGGAGGACTGGTCCTGGGCACCCATGACCATGAGCATCTCGCGCGAGAGGCCCAGCTCGTCGGCGACCTCGGGCAGGAGGTGCCCGATGGGCTCGCCGGTCTCCATGATGCGCGGCAGCTGCTCGGCCGTGATGCCCAGGTAGTCGAGCATCTCGGGCCACCAGTCGCGCGCGACGATGTCCCAGAGGTAGCTCGTGCACCAGCTCGAGCCATGGGACACCTTGACCCCGCACATCTTCCAGAGCAGGTAGTCGTCGGTCATGAACATCATGGAGACATGCGGCCAGAGCTCGGGCTTGTTCTTCTTGAACCAGAGAATCTTGGTCGCTGGGTAGACCGGGTCGATGGGGCACTGACCCGTGTGGTGGGCGATGTCCTCGGGCGAGAAGGCCTCGTTGATCTCGACCGCCTCGGCCTCGGCACGGTTGTCCATCCACACGTAGAAGTTGTCGAGCGGCCGCATGTCCTCGTCGAGGAAGACCATGGTCTCGGCCGACGAGTCGAACGCGAAGGCGACGATGTCCTCCTTGTCGACCGCGGCCTTGTCGAGCACGTAGGCCAGGCAGTCCTTGAACGTCTGCCAGTAGACGCCGGCCTCCTGCTCCACGCGCTGCGCGGAGGGGCGGATGAGCGGATACTCCTGCGCCTTGGCGACGACCTTGTTGCCCTCGGTGTCAAAGAGCGCCACCTTGATGGCCGTGGTGCCGCAGTCGGCGCCGAGCAGGTACTTCTTTGCTGCCATGCGCGCTCCCCTACTTCTTCAGGTACTCGCAGACCTCGGTGACGTTCTCGGCAAAGGTCTCGCCGAACTTGTTCTCGAAGAAGGCGCCGCCGATGGTGAAGCCGGTCAGGTTCTTGAGGCTCTTCACGAAGTCGAGGCGCTCGTAGGAGTTGATGGAGCCGGCGATGCGGAAGGGCATCTCAGTGGCGTCGTCGAGGGCGCGGAGCAGCTCCTCGGGCTCGCCGCCCAGGTAGCGGTAGGCACTGATGGTGAAGCCGTCGCAGCCGGCCCTCTCGAAGCCCATGGCGCAGTCGACGACCTCGGGGATGGGCTTGCGCATGCGGGAGTCAGGGTCGAGCGCGGGGAACGGCGAGTAGGTGACACCGGCCTCGTCGAGCATCTTCTGGACGGACGGGTAGTACGGGGTGCCCAGCATGTGCTGCGCGCCACCGGCGATGCACTGCTCGGCGGCCTTGATGCAGTCCTCCTCGGACATGGCCAGGACCTCGATGTAGACCTCCTTGCCGTGCTCCTTCATGGTGGCGGCGAGGTCGGCGAAGCTCTCGGGCGTGGTGCCCTCGATCTTGAAGCCCCAGTGCTTGCAGGGGGCGTCGGCGGCGGAGAGGAACACCTCCTTGGCGTTGGGGACGGTGACGTCGTGCCAGGTGAGCATCGTGATGAGATCGGCCATGGTGATTCCTCTCGTCCGTGGTGGTTGGCCCATGTCATGCATATGACTTGACTATATAAGTTTGTACAAGATTTGAACCAATCTATCCGTCAGTGACTGGCGGGTGGGCGGTCAGCGGTAGGCCGCGTGGGTCGCTCGATCAAGTTTTTGCCAGATTGAGAAATCGATAGCCTGACTATCGCTTGATAGTCAGGCTATCGATTTCTCAATCTGGCAAAAACGAATGCCCGATGCCAGCGTGTGGCAGGCTCAGACGAGCACGACTAGAAGTTGATGTTGTTCCAGCCAAAGTCCGGCGTGGTGCCGTAGCGGATGTAGATGCGCGCGGGGTCTATCCCCAGCTGGTCCTTGATCGCACCGCAGATGATGACCGTGAGCTTCTCCCAGACCGCGCGGGCGATGTCCCCACCGGCGCACACGTCGACGGTGACGAACGCAGCTGGGTCCTCGCCATTGCCGGAGAGGTAGATGGGCATGTTCTCCTCGAAGAGGCACATGAGCCACTGCTCGGACTTGCCGGGGACGGTCGCGATGGCCTCGCCGAAGGTGGCCTTGAGCGACTCGCGCTGCTCGAAGGTGATGGGCGTGGACGCGTAGGTGTGGATGACGGGCATGGCTCCTCCTTGTGGTCGTGGCTGACACGGACAGTATACCGAGACGTCCGCAGCCGTAGCCCGTCTCCCCCGACAACTGTTGCCCATGGGGACAAAATCGGCGGCAACGGCGCCCCAGACCGTCTCCCCGGACAACAGTTGCCCGCGGGGACAGCACGTCGGACAGGCGGCAGCCCTGTCACCCCTTACCCGCGCAGCTTGTCCACCTGGTCAAGCAGGTCGAGGCCGCGCTCGTGGAACATGAGCTGGCGAGCATGCTCGGCAAAGGACTCGCTGCCGTGAGCCGCAACGAAGCGCATGAGGTCGGTGTCAACCGAGAGCCTGCTCACGAAGACGACCTCCTCCTGGCCCTCGCCAAAGGCGGCGTCGAGGAAGGCCAGCGCGTTGTCGAGGTGTGCCGACGTCTCGCGCGTCGCAGCGTCCGCGGCGACGACCGCCTCGTTGAAGGGGGCCTTGGCCGCCTCGAAGGCATCCCCTTCGCCACCGGACACCTGCCAGCGGGCGACGCCCAGGCGCACCTGCTCGAGGATTCGTGCGTGCTCGGCCATGACGCGCTGGCGGGAGGGTGACACGTTGCCGCGGGCGACCGCCTCGTCGAGCGTGGCCTTGGCTCCCGAAGCGACCTCGTCCACCGCCGTGAGCGCCTTGCCGCCCAGGGCGAGCAGCTCGCGCAGGCCGAGCATCTCGTCGCGCACGAGCCCCAGCGCCTCCTCGCGCGCCATGGCGGTGCGGGCCTCCCCCAGGACGGCGTCCGAGAGCAGGTTCACCACGGCCACGCGCTCGTCGAACGGCGCATGGCTGGCGCGTGCGAGGATGGCCTCGTCGGACGTGCCAGCCAGGATGTCGGCCACCTTGTAGTCGTCCTGGTACTTCGCGAACAGCTCGTAGTACAGCGAGAAGTCCTCGGCAACCTCGTGGTCCTGCAGGTACTGCGAGACCAGCGTGAGGTCGACCGGGATGTCCTCGCGCTCATAGGCCAGCAGCATCCTCGAGAGGTCCTCCCAGCCACGCGCGGTCACGATGCGCGACCCAGACGCGGCGGCCCGAACCTTGTAGAAGTTCTTGGGCTTGTTGGCCAGATAGGTGATGACGGCAGGGTGCACACCGTGGCTCACCGCATAGTCCTGCCACGCCCCATGGCTCGCCTCGATGTCGATGCGCTTGAGGCGGTCCATCATGGCCGGGTCGAAGTCGCGCGCGGCGCGGTTGTACTCGGGCGGGTTGCCCGCGCACACGATGACCCAGCCCACGGGCAGACGGTGCGTGCCAAAGGTCTTGTACTGGAGGAACTGCAGCATGGAGGGCATGAGCGTCTCGGAGGCGCAGTTGACCTCGTCGAGGAAGAGGATGCCCCGCTCGCTCCCGTTCGCGATCTCGTCATGCACGGCACCGATGATCTCGCTCATGGTGTAGCGGCTCACGCGATAGGTCTGGCCACCGTACTCGGCCTCGGCGATGTAGGGCAGGCCCAGGGCGCTCTGCCGCGTGTGGTGCGTGATGGAGTACGACACGAATCCGATGCCCAGGCGCTCGGCGACCTGGCTCACGATGGCGGTCTTGCCGATGCCCGGAGGGCCCATGAGGATGAGCGGTCGCTGCATCTCGAAGGGGATGAGCGGCAGCCCGCTCTCGTCGCACGCGAGGTAGGCGCGGATGGCGCCCTCGATCTGCTCGGTTGCCTGGCGAATGTCCATGGTCGTCTCCTCCTAGTGGTACACGGACATCGACTCGAACTCGCCGGGGCGCAGCGTGAGCTGGATGGCCCAGGCGGGCACGAGGTCTGGTCGGTGGTCCTCGTCATAGAACACGAAGGCGGTCTTGTACGGCGGCATGCGCTCGGGGTAGATGCCCCAGCCGTCGGTGAAGTAGATGACGCCGCCCAGGTCCTGGAACTCGCCCCGGGCAAGCAGCTCGTTGATGTAGCGGAAGGCGGGGCGGAAGTCGGTCCCGCCAAAGCCGAGGAGCTTGATGTTGCGCCGCCAGCGGTCGAGCTCGTTCAGCGAGGTGATCTTGGTGTCGCTCTGCACGCGCATGTCGCACTGGACGATGTGCACGTTGACCGTCTCGAAGAAGCTCCCGGTGCTGCTGAGCACGTCGAAGGTGGCGTCGACGAAGTGCTGGACGACGCGGCTGGTGACCGAGCTCGAGGTGTCGATCACGATCACGAAGTCGCGGATGCGCACCGAGCTGCGGTACTCGAGCGGCTCGATGAGCGGCATGTCGTCGTAGAGCTCGAGGCCGTAGGTGTAGAAGACGTAGTCGAACTCCTCGTCCGAGAGGTGCAGGTCCTCCTGGCGGATGGCGAACTGGCGCAGGAACTCGCGGTAGTCGACCGTCTCGTGCTGGCTCACCTGGAGCTCGCGCATGAGCCCGGCGAGTCGGTCGCCGTGGATGCGCGAAAGGGTCTCGAGGTCGACACGCATGCTCTTGGAGGCCTGCTCCCATGCCTCACGGAGCTGCTCGCGGCGCTCGTCGGTCATGCTCGGGAGGGAAGGCGCCTCCTCCGGCAGCTCGTCGGGCAGGGACGCGTCGTCCGCGGAGCCCTCGCCGTCACCTTCCTGTGCGACAGCGCGACCGGCAGCATCCGAGTCGGCGTCCTCACGCGAGAGGTTGGGCATGGGCGCGTCCGGCATGTCCGGGGTGTCCTGCGCCTTGCCCTCCTGCTTGCGCTCGGGATACCACGGGGCGTGGTCGTCCACGCGGAAGGCCTGCTCCCAGGCCTTGAGGTCGCTTCCCGCGATGCCGTCGCGCAGAGCCCGATAGATGCGCTCGGCCGTGAGGCTGCGCCCCAGGTCGGACGCGAGGCGGCGAGCCACGGCATTCTGCGCCTTGGCGCGCTCGTCCGCGGCAGGTCCCAGGATCTCCGCGACCAGGCCCTCGACGGAGATGTCACAGGCGAGGGACCACAGGCGCCGGTCGATGTCGGCGCCCACGAAGGGATGCAGCAGGATGCAGTGCAACAGGACGTGCAGCACCTCGCGGGCTGGCGCGGTGCGCGAGCGCGAGAAGGCCTCGAGCACGAGGTCGGGGTCACAGGCGAGCGTCTCGCCGTCACAGGCAAAGGTCGCCGTCCCCACGTGCGCACACGCAGGCGTGAGCAGCCCGGATGCCGCGGCGAGGAAATGGTTGGCCGCGATGACCTCGGACAGGGCGAGCCCCACCACCTGGAGGGCCAGCCCCTCGGTCGTCGTCGTGTGTTCGGTCACGTCGCCCATGCACACCTCACAGCAGCAGGTCGAGGGTCGAGGCGGCCGATGCGGAGCCCGCGAGCTGGGACCGCCTGGAGAGGAGCCACGCGGCCACCTCGGCGTGGCCCGCGGCGGAGGCCACCTCCATGGCACGGTTGACGGTGTCGAGGTCGAGCATGCCGGGCCACTCCCCCACCCGCCGCAACTCGGCCATGTAGCCGTTGCGGGCAAGGAGCTCGACCAGCGCAGCGTTTCCCTCGGGAGACCCCGGGGCGAGGTGCGCCACCATGGAGCGCACCAGCTCGGGCTCCTCGGCCATCCACGTGGTGGCGACCAGGCGGTCGAGGAAGACGTCGGGGGCGCTCTCGCACACGAAGGCGAAGACCCCCACGTCCGCCCGGGGCACCACGAGGTCACCCATGATGCGGTCGATGCGCTCGTCGCCAAGGCCAAGCTCGCGATGCCAGGCATAGAGCTGGGCACCCAGCGCAAAGCAGGTCTCGGCGATGTCCTCGTCACGAGAGGACGCGTGGCGCAGCGCGTGCCAGGCGCGGATGGTAACGGAGCGGAAGAGGTCGACGTAGACCGTCTCCTCGAACACGTCGTCGCGGGCCATGCGAGCCACACAGGCGCACGCCGCCTCGAGGTCGAAGGTCGCCTGGAAGGGACCGCCCGTGAGCTGCTCGGTGCCCTTGAAGTCCCTGAAGACCTCGAACGTCACGGTGGGGTCCATGGGGTTCTTGAGAAGCGTCGGCGCCGAGCGCGTGTAGTCGAAGCGCGTGAAGCGCCCCTCGTGAGGCAGCCAGCGACGCGTGGCGAGCGTGGTGCGGACGTCGCCGAGCAAATCGACGCCACGCGCGACCATCCAGCGAGCCACGTCCTCGTGCGCGCAGCGCATGGCCAGCGCCAGCGCCCAGGCGTCGAAGACGAAGGGGCCGATGCACTCATAGGCAGCCTCGACGGCGGGCAGCATGCCGTAGCAGCAGGCACGTTCGAGCAGGTCGACCGAGTCGACTGGGTCGATGTCGGCGGAGACGGGCGCGAGGGAGCGGATGGCCTCGACGGATGCAGTAGCGTCATGCGCGTCAAGCGCCTCGCGCGCCGCCGTCACAAGCATCTCGACCTGCCCGTCCATCTGGCCTATCACACCTCCGTACGCATCTGCTCGGACAAGCATAGCAGCCAAGCATGAGAACCTCGCAAAGCGAAGTGAAAACGGGACCCTCACTCCACAGACGTTCCCCATCCCGCCCACCTCATGGGGTAGGTCCGGTGCCGTTCTCCAAAAGACCAGTGACCGAACGGCAGAGTTTTGTGAGACGGGAGCGGCCGCATTCCCGTACCATATCTGAGGTTCGGCAAAGGCAACATCTTGCAAGGAGGAACTATGCAGTACGAGATTCGTGGTGGCAACTTCCCCGTCGTCATCTGCCAGCTGGCTGACGGCGAGGCCATGCGCACCGAGGGTGGCTCCATGGTCTGGATGACCCCCAACATGGAGATGCGCACCGAGGGCGGCGGCTTGGGCGGCATGTTCAGCAAGGCCCTTGCGGGCGAGCGCATGTTCCAGAACATCTACACCGCGCACGGCGCCGGCATGATCACGTTCGGCTCGAGCTTCCCCGGCAAGATCATCCCCATCGAGCTTGGCCCTGGCAAGGACTGGATCCTGCAGAAGAAGTCCTTCATCGCGGCTGAGATGGGCGTCGAGCTCACCATGCACTTCAACAAGAAGATCGGCGCCGGCCTCTTTGGCGGCGAGGGCTTCATCATGCAGCGCGTCTCCGGCAATGGCATCGCCTTCGCCGAGATCGACGGCGAGCTCGTCGAGTACCAGCTTGGGCCCGGCCAGCAGATGATCGTCGACACCGGCTTCGTGGCTGGCTTCGAGAGCTCCGTCGCCATCGACATCCAGCAGGTCAAGGGCGTCAAGAACGTGCTTCTCGGCGGCGAGGGGCTGTTCAACACCGTCCTCACCGGTCCGGGCCGCATCTGGCTGCAGACCATGCCCGTCTACGGCCTCGCACACGCCGTCCAGCCCTACATCGTGACGGCCGGATAACTTCGAATCTGGGGTAATAGGCGGCCCTCCCTCTTTCAGGCTCAGCGCTTCGCGAAATCGCCTGAAAGAGGGAGGGCCGCCTCTGTTCTCGATATCCTCTTGAAGCTGGAAGGGCGGGCTCGCCCGGGGCCGTCGCCCGGTCAGCGCTTCGCGAAATCGCCTGAAAGAGGGAGGGCCGCCTCTGTTCTCGATATCCTCTTGAAGCTGGAAGGGCGGGCTCGCCCGGGGCCGTCGCCCGGTCAGCGCTTCGCGAAATCGCCTGAGGGAGGGGTTCTCTCATCAGGCGCCCATTCCGTCTGATATAATATGATTGTTATATCATATTATATTGGAGATCGAATGCGCGCGTATGACATCGTAAAAAGCCAGCAGGACCTGCGCCGCCTGTCATGGACACAAGCTGCCTTCACCTCTGGCACGGGCGGTATGCTGCTCAAGTCGCGCGAGCAGACCGGCTCGACGCTTTGGTACTACAAGCTCTCGAGCTACGACTCCTATCGAGGCGTCTACGGACACGAATGCGTCAACGAACTCGTCGCGTCACGCTTGCTCGACATCCTCGGCATCGAACACGTTCGCTACGCGCTCGTCAACGCGCTCGTGTCGGTCGATGGGGACGAGCTGCCCACATGGCTTTGCCGCTCCCCCAGCTTTCGAAGGACGGGAGAGCGCAAGGTCAGCCTCGACACCTTCTTTGACCTCCATCGCAAAGGGCGCGAATCCCCGCTCGACCTCTGCAGGCGATATGGCTGGGACGAGCACGTCCGTCAGGTAGCCCTGCTCGACTACCTCATCGCCAACCGCGACCGTCATGGGGCGAACATGGAGGTACTTCAGTCCAGGAACGGAGTCCTTCGTCTCGCGCCACTCTTCGACAACGGCCTCTCGCTCGTCTTCTCGTGCTACGACGACGAGGAACGCGTCCGCGCGTTCGAGCCACTTGCTGACATCCAGGCAAACAACTACCTCGGGTCGCGCTCGCTCGAGGAAAACCTCAAAATCATCGGTCTTCCCTCGGCCTGCGGGCAGCTCCATCCGCAAGACCGTGCAAAGCTCCTTGCAGGGCTCGAGGACGCTCTGCCCCAGGCGCACCTCGACAAGATATGGGACATCGTCTGGGAAAGGTGGTGCCATGTCGCGGACATTCGAAATAGTTGATGGGTCGAGGAGGGGCGCCGCCCCCTGCGCCACACTCGTCTATGACGAGGGCACGCGCTCGTTCGAGATCGACATCGCAGAGGACGCCGACCTAGACGACCTCCCCCTCATCCTTGCGGGCCTTGCGGGGCGAGGCGAGCGGCAGATCGGACCCGAATGGAGCCTGCGCTGGGTCCAGGAGCGCATCGTTCCGCCCAGCAGACAGAACCTAGGGCAGGTCCTGCGGGCATGCGGCCTCGACCACTACGACGAACTGGCACTTCTCATCGCCGGAGAAGGCCGCTGCAGCCAGGACGACTTCTTCATCAGGGAGGTCATGTCGAGCGATGCGACTCCAAGCCAAACGGCGGCGGAACAATTGGGAGCACAGCTTGCCGCAGCACGACGGGCGCATGGCCTCACGCAGAAGGAGCTCTCGGCCATGAGTGGTGTGCAGCAGGCAGTGATTAGCCGCATCGAGGGCGGAACGAGCAACCCCACAGTGACGCTGCTCTCCACCCTGGCAGAGACATTGGACATGCACCTCGAGCTCGTCGCGGATCAGGACTCGGCCGCTCGCCCAAAGTAGGACGCTGTATGTCGAAACGTGACCCCCAGGGAATCGTGATTGCGCGAACATAGGTAAGTGGTCTACTTTTGTAACCCACTTGTGGAGAGGAGCGAAGATGGACGAAACGCGCTACCTCATCGGTGCGGACCTGGGCACCACCGCCGTCAAGGTGGGCCTCTTCGACACGTCCGGCAGGGTCGTTGCCGTCGACACTGTCGAGCATACCCTCATCACGCCCGCAACCGGCGTAGTCGAGCAGAGCCCCTCCGTGTACTGGGATGCCTTCCGCAGCTGCCTGCTGCGCGTCCTCGACGCCGCCGGCATCAACCGCCAGGCCATCCTCGCCATGAGCCTCTCCGTTCAGGGCGAGACCCTGGCCCTGCTCGACGATGCCGGCGATCCCATGGGCAACTTCATCGTCTGGATGGACACGCGCGCCCAGGCCGAGGCCGAGCGAATCAACTCCTGGTTCTCGGCAGAAGAAATCCTGGCCCATACCGGCCAGGGCCCCATCATCTCGCTCTACCCGGCCGCCAAGATCCTCTGGCTGCGCGAGCATCTCCCCGAGGAGTTCTCGCGCGCTGCCAAGGTGGTCCTTCTCGAGGACTGGTTCTGCCAGCGTCTCACGGGACGCGCCACCGGCGAGCCGTCGCTGTGGTGCTCGTCATACCTGCTCGACATCCGCACCGGCGGCTGGTGGCCCGAGATGCTCGAGCGCCTGGACCTTGACGAGTCCAAGCTGCCGCCGGTCCTTCCCAGCGGGACGCCCCTGGGGACCATCCTGCCCCAGGTGGCCGACGAGCTTGGTCTGCCACGCAGCCTCCAGGTGGTGCAGGGCGGCCTCGACACCGCCTGCGGGACCATCGGCGTGGGCAACGTGGCGCCCGGGACCTTCAGCGAGTCCACCGGCGCCCTCATCACCGTGTGCACCATGGCCGACCAGCCGGTCCTTGACCCCGGCGGCGAGCTTGCCTGCTTCTGTGGGGTCGAGCCGGGTCGCTATCTGCTCAACATGGGCGCCAAGGGCGGCATCATGTTCCGCTGGCTGCGCGACCAGCTCTTCGCCGACGAGCTTGCGGCGGAGCAGGCGGGCGGCAGGTCCGCCTACGAGGTCATGGACGAGATGGCCGCCACCATCCCGCCCGGAGCCAACGGGCTGGTGCTGCTCCCCCACTTCGAGGGAGCCGGCGCCCCCGACACCAACCAGTACGGCAAGGGCCTGCTCTACGGCCTCAACCTGCAGCACACCAAGGCGCACGTCGCCCGCGCCTTCCTGGAGGCCTCGGCCATGAACGTGCGCCGCATGGTCGACTACACCGAGGCCGCCACCGGCCAGCGGGTCGAGGAGGTGCGCTGCCTGGGCGGCGCCTCCAAGAGCCCGCTCTGGTGCCAGATCAAGGCCGACGTTCTGGGCAGGCGCGTCGTCACCATGCAGAACACGCAGGACGCGGCCTCGCTCGGCGCCGCCATGCTGGCGGGCGTTGGCGCCGGCATCTGGGCGAGCGTCTCCGAGGCGGCAACGGCAACCGGGGCGGGCGGCATCGACCGCACCTTCGAGCCAGACCCGGCAAACCGCGCCGCCTACGACAAGGCCCTCGAGCGCTACGACCTGCTCGTGGGTGCCATCAAGCCAATCGCAAAGGAGCTCTACTGACATGGGCTATGGGTTCGTCCTCCAACAGGAGGGGCAAGAGGAGCGGCCCTGGCAGCGCATCCGCGCGCAGCGGCTCGACAAGGGCCAGCGAGAGGGGCTGCTCGGACGAGTGAACGCCTGCGTCGCCGAGCTCTTCCCCAACGTCGCCGCCGGCATCACGACCAGCTGCGACTTCCGCGGCGTGATCACGCTCGCCGGCACCTGCGAGACATACCAGCAGCTCTGCGACCTCGCGCATGCCGTGGCCAAGGTGGAGGGCGTCCGCAACGTGGTGAGCGACATGACGGCGGCGGACGTCACGATTCCCCATCGTGACTACTCCGCATGGGTCGCCGCTGGCGAGTCGGCTGGACTGCTGGCCGAGTGCGACGTCGTGGTGGTGGGCCTTGGCATCGTGGGTGCCGCCATCTGTCGCGAGCTCTCCCGCTCTGACCTGCGCGTCATTGCCGTCGAGGCGGCCGAGGACGTGGCATGCGGCGCCTCCAAGGCCAACAACGGCGGCGTCCACCATGCTGGCGGCGTCAAGCCGGGCACCCTCAAGGCCGAGATGTCCGTCCTTGGAAACCGCATGTGGGACCAGATGGCCGAGGAGCTTGGCTTCGACTTCGACCGTTGCGGGGACCTGCTCTACGTGGAGGACCCCGAGGACATCGACGAGCTGGCCGACGAGTTCAAGACCGCGGTGAGGAATGGCGACTGGCGGCCCCGTCTGATCGACGGTGCGCAGTGCCTCGAGATCGAGCCACGTCTGGCGGCGTATGGCCACAAGCCGGTCATGGGCCTGTGGATGCCCAGCCAAGGACGCGTGCACACCTACGAGGTCACGGTCGCCCTCGCCGAGAACGCCGCCGCCAACGGCGTGCGCGTCATGCTGGGCACACCCGTCTGCCGCATCGAGACCGAGCGCGTCGAGGGCATGGTTGACGGCGAGGAGGGCAGCCGTCGCATCACCGGCGTGCTCACGTCACGCGGCCTCATCCGCTGTCGCTACGTGGTCAACGCCGCCGGGTCCTATTCCGACGAGATCTCGGCCATGGCAGGCGACCGCCTCTTCACGATCCACCCGCGCCGCGGCACCATCGCCATCATCGACAAGGCCAAGCAGCCCATGTACGAGCACCTCACCGGCCACATGAACCCCGAGAAGAAGCAGGCCCGCGACCCCAACTCCAAGGGCGGCGGCATGGAGTTCACGCCCTCGGGCAACATCCTCATCGGTCCCTCGGCCAAGGAGGTCCCCGATAAGGAGGACACCCAGACCACGGCCGAGGAGCTGGGCTTCATTTGGGCCATCAACGAGAACCCCGAGGTCTCGCAGCGCGACATCATCCGTCTCTTCGCCGGGTCGCGCCCCGCGGACTTCTCCGAGGACTTCCAGGTGGGCATGAGCGAGGTCACTTGTGGCCTGGTGCAGGCCGGCGCCATCCAGAGCCCCGGCGTGGGCTCGTCACCCGCCATCGCCTGCATGGTGGCGGACGCCATTCGCAAGGACTCCGCCGAGCAGGGACGTCCCGTGGGCGACAACCCCACGTTCGACCCACATCGTGACCGCCCCGTCCGGCTGCGCGAGCTGTCGCACGAGGAGCGCGATGCCCTCATCGCCGAGCGGCCCGAGTATGGTCGGATCGTCTGCCGCTGCGAGGGTATCACCGAGGGCGAGATTCTCGACGTGCTGCGCGGACCGGTGCCGGTGACCTCCATCGACGGCGTCAAGCGACGCTGCCGTGCAGGCATGGGACGCTGCCAAGGCGGCTTCTGCCAGCCACGTGTGCTCGAGATCCTCGCCCGTGAGCTGGGGGTCGACCCAACGCAGGTCTGCCTGCACGGGCCTGGCAGCGAGGTATTGCGCGGCGACAGCAGAACACCTTCACTAGGGGATACTCCCCCAATGCACAATCTTGGGGAGGTGAGCGACCATGCGTGAGCTGAGCGTCGACGTCGCCATCATCGGTGGCGGGCCGGCAGGCCTTGCCGCCGCACTTGAGGTCGCGCGGCAGGGACGCTCCTGCGCCATCCTCGAGCGCAACTTCGAGCTGGGTGGCATCCTCCAGCAGTGCGTCCACGACGGCTTTGGCCTGCTGCGCTTTGGCGAGTCGGTGAGCGGCTGCACCTACGCACAGCGCTTCGTCAACGAGGTCGAGGCCGCACGGTCCGACGGCGCGCGCATCGAGGTCCTGCTCGACACCATGGTGCTCGAGCTCTCCCCCACCCGCGACATCTGGGCGACCAACCCCCGCGACGGCATGGTGCACGTGCGTGCCAGCGCGGTCATCCTCGCCATGGGCTGCCGCGAACGCACGGCTGCGCAGGTGCTGCTCCAAGGCGAACGCCCCCAGGGCGTCATCACGGCGGGCGCGGCCCAGCGCTACATCAACGTCGAGGGCTACCTGCCCGGGACGCGCGCCGTCATCCTGGGCTCGGGTGACATCGGCCTCATCATGGCGCGTCGCATGACGCTCGAGGGCATCGAGGTCGAGGGCGTCTACGAGATCATGGACCACCCCGGTGGCCTTGCCCGCAACGTCGTCCAGTGCCTGGAGGACTACGACATCCCCCTGCATCTCTCGCACATGGTCGCGCGCGTCCACGGCAAGCACCGCCTCGAGGGCGTGACCGTCGCCAAGCGTGGCACTGATGGGCAACCTGTTGCCAATACTGAGCGTTACGTACCCTGCGACCTGCTCGTCTTGGCCGTGGGCCTCATCCCCGAGAACGAGCTCTCGACACAGGCGGGCGTGGGACTCGACCGGCTCACGCGCGGGCCCGTGCTCGACGAGCAGTTCATGACGGACGTCCCCGGCATCTTTGCCTCGGGCAACGTGAGCATCGTGTACGACCTCGTCGACTACGTGAGCGAGTCGGGGGAGCTGGCAGCGCGCGGTGCCTGCGCCTGGCTCGACGCGGGATGCCCGACGGATGGCACCTGGGCGCCCGTCGGAACGTCCGGCAACGTCGGCGCCTGCATACCCCAGCGTGTGCGCATGGATGGGGAGGGTCCTCGCACGGTGCACTTCTTCTGCCGCGTGCAGCGCCCCGCCGAGAAGGTCGAGGTTCGTTGCCTGGTGGATGGGCAAGTCGTTGCCCATAAGCGTCTGGTGGCGGTGGCACCGGCGAGCATGCTGTCGTTCTCGGCCGAGGTGCCCGCAGGGGCCGCCCCGACCCTCGAGATCGTGGAGGTGTGACATGGCCGAGACGACTTACACCTGCATCGTGTGTCCTCGTGGTTGCCGCATCACGGTGAGCGACAACCTCGTCGTCTCCGGCGAGGGCTGCCGTCGCGGTCGCGACTATGCGCTGGCCGAGCACACGCACCCCATGCGCACGCTCACCACCACCGTGGCCGTCACGGGGTCACCGCTGCGGCGGCTGGCCGTCCAGAGCACCGCCCCCATCCCGCGCGAGCTGCTCCGCGATTGCCTGACTCAGGTGAATGCGGTGCAGGTCACAGCACCCGTGCGCATGGGTGACGTCATCGTTCGCGACGTATGTGGCACGGGTGTTGACGTGGTGGCGGCACGCGACGTGACGGCTGGATAGCATCACTTCACGAGAACGTGCCTCCCAGTCGACGCGTTCTCACCCCCACGGCACGAGAACGCGCCTCCCAGTCGGCGCGTTCTCACGAGAGGAGATTCCCATGAACCGACGCGAGACCAGGCCGCTCGAGATGGCAGGCCACATCACCGAGAGGCTCGACCACGGCATCCTGCTCAACAGCCAGGCGAACGGCCGCTTCAACTCGATGGTCATCGCCTGGGGGCACATCGGCATCGAGTGGGGCAAGCCCATCTTCGTGTGCTATGTGCGCGAGGGCCGCTTCACCCGTCCCCTCATCGACGAGGCGGGCGCTTTCACCGTAAGCGTACCCACCGAGCGTCTGAGCCCGCGCGTCATGCACGTGTGCGGGGCTATGAGCGGTCGCGACGTCGACAAGGTGGCCGAGGCGGGACTCACGCTGGTCGAGCCCGTCGCCAATGGCGTGCCTGCAATCGCCGAGGCGCCCATCACGCTGGAGTGCAAGGTCATCTACCGCCGTCCGCAGGACCTCTCGCTGGTGCCGGCCGACGTCATCGACCGCTACTACCCCGAGGACGTCCCGTCCGAGGACTGCGGCTCCAACGCCGACCGCCACGTCGCCTACTACGGCGAGATCGTGGCCAGCTACGTGCTGGAGGGGTAGTGGGCCACACCTTTGCAGACGCACCATTCCCATCGACGGGCAGCGTCACCGCTGCCTCAGTCGGAGCGATTGCGGGAATCGTACCGTCATCGTGTGCCGCGGCATCTTGACACGTCGCCAGCTTAATGCTGAAATTTTTTTGCGTTTTAGGGAGTAGCTGGCGTCAACACACAAGACGTTGCCCATTTCGTCAATACGGAGCATCCGCTCCCGGAATGGGTACATCGCAGCGAGACTTTTACGACTGCCCCACGGGGCACGTAAGGGTCTCTTTTTTTATCGCTTCCAAGCGAGCAAGGAGGCCCGCATGACCGTCTTCTCTCTGTTCACCCTCCTTGGTGGCCTGGCCTTTTTCCTCT
>CAMPCT010000003.1 GCA_946647055.1 uncultured Atopobium sp.
AGGGCTTGCACACCAAGACCACCTTTCAGACGGGGTGGTATTTCAGGACATGATGCACGTTCACTACAATATCGGACCTTTTGGAGGTACGGATGCCACAGCTCACCGTCACGATGGTGCAAACGGCGGACCTCGCGCCATATGCGGGAAACGCCAAGATTCACACCGAGGAGCAGGTCGAGCAGATAGCCAACAGCATCCGGGACTTCGGCTTCAACGACCCCGTGGGAGTATGGCACGACGCCGACGGCACGCCGGTCATCGTGGAGGGGCACGGGCGCGTGCTCGCGGCGCAGCTGCTGGGCATGGAGGAGCTGCCGGCCATAGCGCTCGACCACCTGACCGACGAGCAGCGCCGGGCATATGTGCACGTCCACAACCAGACCACGCTCACATCGGGCTTCGACATGGAGGCCCTGCAGCGGGAGCTCGAGGCGCTGCCGGAGTTCAGCTGGGAGTCCTACGGCTTCGAGCTGGACGAGGTGCTGGAGGATCTGCCGGCCCTCGCAGACGAGGACGAGCTGCCCGACGCCCCGGAGGAGCCGCGCACCCGGCCAGGCGACCTGTGGGTGATGGGGCGCCACCGCCTACTGTGCGGCGACAGCACCGACCCGATGGCGGTCCAGCGGCTCATGGGCGGCCGGCAGGCTGACCTGCTGCTCACCGACCCGCCCTACAACGTGGCCTACCACCAGAACGACTCCGACACGTGGGACCCCAAGCTCGCCAAGCAGCGGACCGACCGCAAGGTCATCGCCAACGACAAGTTCGATGACGAGGCAAGCTTCCAGCGGTTCCTGGCCGACGCCCTGACGGCCGGCCTCGCCCACACGAAGGCGGGCGGGGCATGGTACGTCTGGTTCGCCGCCATGCACGCCCCGGCGGTCTTCGGCGCCTGCTGGGACGCCGGCATGCAGCCCAAGCAGGAGCTGAGCTGGGTTAAGAACCACTTCACGCTCGGGCGGGCCGACTACCAGTGGATGCACGAGGTCGCGCTCTACGGCTGGAAGGGCGGGGCACCGCACTACTTCGCGCCGACACGCAGCGAGTCCACGGTCATCGATGATCAGGTGAACCTCAACAAGATGAGCAAGCCGCAGCTCCGGCGCATGCTCGAGGAGATCCTCTCACCCGACGCGGCCACGACGGTCCTGCGGTTCGACAAGCCGCTCGCGAGCGCCGAGCACCCGACCATGAAGCCGGTGCCGCTCTTCGCCCGGCTGGTGCGCAACAGCTCCCGCAGGGGCGAGGCGGTGCTCGACCTGTTCGGCGGCAGCGGCACCACGGCCATCGCCTGCGAGCAGATGGGCCGCGACGCATACCTCATGGAGCTCGACCCCGGCTACTGCGACGTCATCGTCGCGCGATGGGAGGCCCTGACGGGGAGGAAGGCCGAGCTCTCGAAGGAGTAAGGAGGGGAGATGGCGGACCCGACCGACGCGGAGCTCCTGTGCTCCGGCATCCCCGAGAAGATCAGGCCCTACGCGGTGGAGCTCGCCGAGAACGTGGTGTTCCAGTGCGCCAAGCTCGCCGAGACGCGCAGGGCCATGGAGAAGAACCGCTCCCAGCTCATCGTCGCCTACAACAACGGCGGCGGCCAGCAGGGCATCCGGAAGAACCCCATCTACGAGGCGTACAACCAGCTCATGGCCAACTACCGCAAGAGCCTGCAGCAGCTCACGGAGCTCCTGCAGACCTACGGCATGGAGGACGCCAAGAGCGACGACAGCCCGCTGTCGCGGATCCTCGCGGCCGCGGCGGAGATGGCGTGACCGTCGGCAGCCAGGTGCCGACCTACAGCTGGTGCGCCAGCTACAACAGGACCGAGGGCAAGCTGGCGGCCGACCTCGCGGACGCCTACGGCATGCCCCCGCACCCATGGCAGCGCCTGCTGCTCAACGACTGGCTGGCGCTGGACGACGACGGGCGTCTCCTCAACAGCCTCTGCGTCCTGCCGGTCCCGCGCCAGAACGGCAAGACCGGCGTCTGCGACCCGCGCGAGACCGAGGGGCTCATAATCCGCGGCGAGTGGATCCTCCACACGGCGCACGAGTACCAGACGGCCAAGCTGGCCTTCGACCGGCTGCGCGCCAAGTTCGGCACCCGCAAGAACGACCCGAATGCCCGGTTCCCCGAGCTGAACCGGCTGGTCGCCCGCTACACCACAAGCGCAAACCAGATGGTGCTCGAGCTGACCAACGGGGCCCGCATCGAGTTCCGCACCCGCGGCGGCAACGACGACGCCGGCCGCGGCGGCACCTTCGACCTCGTGGTCGTGGACGAGGCCCAGAGCTACACCGACGCGCAGGATGCGGCCCTCTCGCCGCTCAACTCGGCGGCCCCGCACGGCAGCCCGCAGACGATCCTCATGGGCACCGTGCCGAACCCAGAGAAGGCCCTGAAGGGCGAGAAGTTCGCGGCCATACGGGCCAGCATGCACGAGGCGCCCTACACCGGCGGCTGCATCCACGAGTGGGGCGCGCCGGAGGTCGGGGACCCGCTCGACGTGGCCCGCTGGTACCAGTACAACCCCTCGCTGGGATACCAGCTCCTCGAGCCGGCGCTCATGAAGGACGCCCGCACGATGAACCCCGACACGTTCGCGCGGGAGCACCTCGGATGGTGGCCGGAGTCCATCGCCACCTCGGCGCCCATACTCCGCACCGACTGGGACAAGTGCCGCAACCTCGAGCCCAAGCGCGGCGGCGTGGTCTGCTACGCGGTCAAGTTCAGCCCCGACGGCTCGGTCGGCTCCATGGCCGCCTGCCACCGCGGCGAGGACGGCGCGCCGCCCTTCGTGTACGTGGTGGACTCCCGCTCGCTCGCCCACGGCATCGCGTGGTTCGTGGACGCCCTGATGCGGGTCCGCGAGGAGGCGGCCCTGTTCGTCATCGACGGACCGTCCAACTCGCAGAACCTCGTGGACCGGCTTATCGCCGAGCGGGTCCCCAAGAACCAGATCTGCCGCCCGAGGGTGCAGGACATGGCGACGGCCTGCTCGTCGCTGTGCAACGCGGTCCGGGAGCACACCGTCACCCACTACGGGCAGGAGGCGCTCGACACCTCGGCCTGCGAGTCCCGCAGGCGCCCGCTGGGCACCGGGGGCGGCTACGGGTTCCAGTCCACCGAGCGCGCCGACGCAACCCTCGTGGAGGCCGCCGCGCTGGCGTACTGGGGCGCCATGACTACGAAGCGCAACCCCAACAGAAAGGCGGTGGTCTGGTGACGGAGCAGAACCCCGCGACCTACCCCGACGGGAGGGGCGGCCGCAAGGTGAACGACCTCCCGCAGCCCGACACGTGGCACACCGAGCCCCCGGTCGGCGGCCTGCCGCCGCTGCCGCCCTCGCTCCCCGAGCGCTGGGCGGAGGAGGTCCGCGACCTCTACGACGTGTGGGCCTCGCGCTACTGGCGCAACCGGGAGCGGTACGCCTACTACGAGGGCGAGAACCGCCTGCGCGACCTCGGCATCTCCACGCCGCCCGAGCTGCTGGACCTCAACACGGTCGTCGGGTGGCCCAACAAGGCGGTCATGGCGCTGGCCACCCGCTGCAGACTGGACGGCTTCACGGCGGGCAACGCCGACCTGCAGGCCGCGCTGGACCGGCTCTCGCGGCGCAGCGGCCTCCATGTGAAGTACCGCCAGACGGTCGAGTCCGAGGGCGTCTACGGATGCAGCTTCGCCACGGTCGGCATGGCCGACGACGGGGCGCGCATCGACATGCACGACGCCGAGCACGCCGCGGCCCGCTGGGACGACGCCATGGGCCGCACGGCCTACGGCATGACGGTCCGCTTCGGGGCCGACGGCACCGCGGCCATCACGCTCTACGACGACGGGGCCAACGTGGCCCTGTGGTTCGACGGGGCCGTCTGGCGCTGGGAGGCGTACCCGCACCGCATGGGGCGCTGCCTCATGGAGGCGTTCGCCTACCGGCCCACGCAGCGCAAGCCCTACGGCCAGAGCCGCATCACCCGCGCCGTCATGAGCATCACCGACAGCGCCGTGCGCTGCGCCCTCGGCGGCGACATCTCCTTCCAGTTCGCGGTCAGCCCGCAGAAGGTGCTGCTCGGCGCCGACCGGGACGCCCTCGCCGGCAAGACCAAGTGGGAGGCGTACATCGGCAACATCCTCGGCGTGAGCTACAACGGCGCCGACGGCGTGATGCCCCAGTTCATGCAGATGCAGCAGGCGAGCATGCAGCAGTACAGCGACTACATGCGCAGCCTCGCGGCCCGCTTCAGCGGCGAGACGAACGTCCCCATCAGCCAGCTGGGCGTCATCCACGACAACCCCAGCAGCGCGGAGGCCATCTACGCCGCCTCCGAGCCGCTCATCATCGAGTGCCAGGACCTCAACGACAACAGCCGCGAGACCCTTCGCACGCTCGCCCTCATGGCCATGGCCGCCGAGCAGGACGTCCCGCTCGCCGACCTCGGCGACGAGTGGCGCGACTTCGCGCCCAACTTCGCCAACCCGGCGATGCCCTCCATCGTGAGCATGGCCGACGCGGCCGTGAAGATAGCCGGCGCCGTGCCGGGTTTCGCGGGCACCGAGAGCTTCTGGAAGATGCTCGGCATGCCCGAGGACGCCCGCCGCGAGGTCAGCGCCCAGGTGGCGCAGGCCACCGCGCAGGCGATGCTGGCGCAGATCTTCGGCGGCCAGCAGGCGGCGACCGATGGCTAGCGTCATGATCTCGCGGTCGGTCATCGACAACTACGCCGAGGGCGTGCGCAGCGTCAGCGAGCAGGCGGGCACGGTGCTCGCCGACACCCTCGCTGCCATCGACCTCACCGACCGGGAGATGGTCGAGGACCTCGTGGTGGCGGCCTGCCGCGCGGCATCGCAGGCCGGCAGCGACTACGCAACGGCCTTCTACCGCGGCCTGAGCATCCTGCAGACGGGCGAGGACGTGGACTTCGAGGCCATGTCGAGCTTCGACCAGCAGGCGACGCTCGTGGCCATCCGCGGCATCTACAGGCAGGCCACCGACGAGGACGGCGAGCTGGACTACGCCCGAGTCGCGCGGGAGCTGAACCGCCGCATCCAGTTCGAGGTCAACCGGGCCTCCAAGGTGGGCGTCTGGCAGCGCGGCCAGCAGGACCGGCGCGACGTGCGCTACGCACGCGTCCCCGCCGGCGCCGAGACGTGCGCATGGTGCCTCATGACGGCGGGCCTTGGCTACTGGTTCATGACCGAGGAGGCGGCCAGCCACACGCACCGCTCCTGCGACTGCGTCATCGTGCCCTCGATAGGCCGCGGCGACGTGGCCATCGACGGCTACGACTCGACGGTCTACCGCGACATGTGGCGCGAGGCCAACGAGGCCCTGCGCTACGGGGACGTTCCGACCGAGCTGGCGCAGAGGGTGGACCTCCTGAGCGCCACCAAGCCCGGCTACCGCGCCGACACCAACGGGGCGCTGGCCGTCATGCGCTGGAAGTACGGCCTCAAGTGATTGTGCATCCGCACAAAGGACAACCGACAACCCAAGGAAGAACGGCCTCCGCACGGGGGCCTTTCTCATATCCAGACACAGCCCCGCACGGGGCGACCCGACGCCCGCACGGGCGAAAGGAGGCCAGCCATGGCCGAGAACACCGAGCCCACGACCGAGCCGACGCAGGAGCCGCAGGGCACCGAGCCCATCGACTGGGAGGCCCGCTACAAGGAGGCCGTCGCGCAATCCCGCAAGTGGGAGAGCCGCGCGAAGGCCAACAGCGAGAAGGCCGCCAAGTGGGACGAGTACGAGCAGCAGGGCATGAGCGAGGCCGAGAAGGCCGCCAAGCGCGCCGACGCCGCCGAGGCGGAGCTGGCGCAGCTGAGGGCCGAGGCCAAGCGCCGCTCCGACGCCGAGGAGGTCTCGAAGGCCACCGGCGTACCCGAGCGCCTGCTGCTGCACTGCGCAGACCGCGAGGCCATGGAGGCGCTCGCCGCGGAGTACGCGGAGGAGACGAAGGTCCCCGCCGCCCCGAGGGCGCCCAAGAGCCGGGTCGTGCGCGACGACGACAAGCCGGCCGACACCGCGGACCAGTTCGCGGAGATGGCCGCGCGCTTCTTCAACCGTTAAGAGAAAGGGGCCACCATGGCTCTCCTCACCAACCCCATCGACACCAACCGCGGCACCACGGGCCTGCAGCTCACCCCGCAGCAGTCCAACGAGATCTGGGCCGCCACCATCGAGCAGAGCGCCGTCATGCAGCTCGCGCAGCGCGTGAGCCTGCCGGGCAGCGGCGTCTCCATCCCCATCATCACCGGCGACCCCACGGCCGACTTCGTGGCCGAGACCGCCGAGAAGCCCGTCTCCAAGTCCACCTTCGGCATGAAGACCATGACCCCGTACAAGATCGCCGTCATCGAGCTGTTCTCCAACGAGTTCAAGCGCGACTTCGCCGCCCTGTACCGCGAGCTGGTCCGCCGCCTGCCCTACGCCATCGGCGCCAAGTTCGACGCCACCGTCTTCGGCGGCACCGCGCCCGGCACCGGCTTCGACGTCCTGACCGCCGCCACCGCGGTCGGCATCGGCGGCACCGGCACCTACGCCAAGCTGGTTAACGCCTTCACCACCGTCGGCGCCAACGGCCGACTGAACGGCTGGGCCATGTCCCCGCAGGGCGAGGGCATCCTCATGCTCGCCACCGACGGCAACGGCTACCCGCTGCTCATGAACAACATCAACAACGACAGCGCCGTGGGCCGCGTGCTCGGCGCCCGCGTTGTCGAGACCGACCGCGTCTACAAGGCCGGCACCCCCAACGTGGTCGGAGTGGCCGGCGACTGGACGCAGGCCCGCTACGGCATCGTGGACGGCATCAACCTCGCCATCAGCGAGGAGGCCACCATCAACACCGGCACCGAGCAGGTGAACCTGTGGCAGCGCAACATGTTCGCGGTTCGCGCGGAGGCCGAGGTCGGCTTCATCGTCAAGAGCGCCAGCGCGTTCGTGCGCCTGACCGACGCCACCTCCTAAGCCATGAGGCTCGTCAACCCGGTCACCGGCCTGCCGGTGGACGCCCAGGGCGAGGCCGCTGAGCTGCTGAAGTCCCGCGGCTTCACGCCCGAGGAGGCCCCGAAGCAGGCGCCCAAGAAGGCGCCCGCCAAGCGCAGGACCGCACCCAAGAAAACCGAATAGAGGGAGGCTGACCATGGCCTACGCGACCATCGATGACCTCGAGGCCCGCTACGGCGAGGTCCCGCTGGGGCTGAGGGGGCGGGCCGAGGCCCTGCTCGGGGACGCGGCCACCATCCTCGACGCCCGCGTCGAGGTGGACCCGACCGACGAGCAGCAGCTGGAGAGGCTCCGCCTCGTGTCGTGCGCCATGGTCAACCGCGCCCTCATGGCGGCGGAGTCCGAGGCATACGGCATCAGCGACGCCAGCTACACCATGGGGCCCTTCACCCAGAGCGCCACCTTCGCCAACCCCAGCGGCGACCTCTACCTCACGAAGGGGGAGCTGGCGCTGCTGGGGGTCGGCGGCGGCGTGATCGTTGACATCCGCGCGAGGGTGGGCGGCGAGCCATGCTAGGCCGCCGCATGCCCTTCCGCGCGGTGCCCTGCTCGATCTGGCTGCCGCACGCATCCGCGGAGGACCCGTGGGGCAACGTCACCTACACCTACGGCACCGACCCCGACATAACCACCACCTGCTGCTACGCCCCCGGCGACCGCAGGCCAGACACCGCTGACGACATAGAGCAGGGGCGCCCCCACGGCGTCACGGTCCGCCTGACCTTCTTCCTGCCAAAGACGCTCGACGCGGACCTGCGCGGCGCCCTCATCGCCTGCCACCCGACCGACGACACCTTCGTGAGCGGCCGGCAGTTCTCGGTGGAGGGCGCGCCCACCAGCTACAGCAGGGCCAACACGCCCGGCGACTACAGCTGGGCCGTCGAGGGGGTGGCGCACCTTGGCTAGGAAGGGCGGCTTCGTGCCGTACAGCACCGGCTTTCGGCAGGTGCTCAACGGCGGCGAGATGTTCGCCGAGTGCGACCGCAAGGGCGCCGAGCTGGCGCGCATCGCAAGCCTGGGCACGGGCGACTACGTCCACGACACCATCCGGGGGCAGGTCCGCATCCACACCCGCGTCAAGACGGCAGACACGCGCGCCCGCATGGCGGAGCGACACTCGCACCGCCTCGCGCGCGCGGCCCGCCTCATGACCACGAGGGGAGGCCGCCGATGACCAACCCCATCGACATCGTGCACGAGATCCTCGCAACGGCCCTGACGGTCCCGGTAACCACGCCGGCGCTCGAGGCCATCCCGACGATTGGCTCCATCCCGCAGGACCGGCCGACCCGGCTCGTGCGGGTGGACCTCGACGGGGACGCCTCGTCGGAGTTCCTGCAGCGACCGCGCCTGGCCATCACCTGCTGGGGCGCCACAAGCCGCGAGGCCCACGAGATAGCGCTCTCGGTCGTTGACGCCCTGCGCGACGCCGCGCTGGACCACGACCTGCTCTCGGCCATCGAGCTGGAGTCCATCAGCAGCGAGCAGTGGAGCAGGACGGGGCAGGGCCGCTACCTCGTGCTCCTCACCGCCTACATCAACACCGACTAAGGAGCTTCAATGCCTTCTCCCGTGAGCAACAACAAGCAGAACGTCTCGACCACCCGGGGCGTCAAGGGCGGCTACTTCCTGTCCGCCCCCATCGGCACCACCGACGTGCCGACCAAGGCAACCTTCACGACCTGGACCCCCACCGACGCGTGGGAGAACCAGGGCTACGTCGTGGAGGACGGCATCACCGAGTCCGTCGCCCGCGACGGCGGCGACAACCTGCGCGACATCAACCTCGACAACGTGGACACCGCCGCGGCGAGCTACACCGAGACCATCGAGGTCGGCTTCATGGAGGTCGCCAAGAACGCGCTGGCCACCCAGTACGGCCACGACAACGTCGAGGACGTCAGCGGCACCATCGAGGTCCAGCACAACTGGTCCGAGGCCGACGAGGAGCGCATGTTCGTCTTCCTCCTGCTGCTGAAGAACGGCCGCAAGTGGGTCAAGTTCATCCCCGACGGCAAGGTGACCGAGCTGGGCGACCTGACGCTCAACGCGACCACCGTCGCGCAGCGCACCGCCACCATCACCTACCTGACCGACGAGGACGGCGTGGGCTGCTTCGACTGGATCGAGAGCAACGAGACCTAAGCCTAGCCCCAAGCACGCAACCGACCCCACGGGGCGCCTCGCGGCCATGCCGGGGGCGCCCCCGCTTTTCGTAACAAGAGAGAGAGGAACACATGCGGACCATCGAGTTCAAGGGCGTCGAGATCACCTACGACGAGCGCTGCGCAAAGAGCTGGAAGTGGCAGAAGGCGGTGGCGTCGGGCGACATGTCCCGTACGCTCTCGGCCATGGAGCGCCTGCTGTGCGGCCGCGACGAGGAGTACGCGGACCTGCTCTGCGGCAACGAGGACCCCGACGACCTCGACACCTCGGCCGACGTGATGCAGGAGCTGGTCATGGCGGTCATCGAGGACGCATCGGCAAAAAACTAGCGGTCCTCGCCGCCGCCCACGCGCGCTGCCGCGACGAGCTGCTGGCCGACTTCCAGCAGCACTACGGCATGGACGTCTGGGCCGACCTGAGCCGGCTGGACGACGACACCGCCACGGCGGACCGGGTGGCACACCTCGCGGCGCTCTGCGCCCAGCTGCCGAGGGAGTCCCGCATGGTGCGCACGCTCGCACCGGCAGGCTCACACAGCGACGAGCTGCTCATGCTGCGGCGCATGGAGCTGAACCAGCGCAGATGGCACTGGGCCAACACGAAGGCGTCCGAGGGCGGCAAGGACGAGCCGCAGCCGGTCCTGCTCGAGGGCGAGGCCGAGGCGCACGAGGCCGCGGTCGAGGAACAGAGGCGCGCGGCGGGCGACGTCGCCGCGGCGTTCGGGCTCAGCCCGGAAGGAATCAGCATCTACAGGGGGTGAGCCATGGCGGAGCTAGGCGCCTACTACATCACCGTCATGCCCTCCATGAAGGGCTTCAGCTCGGCTGTCAACAAGCAGCTGAAGGGGCTCGGCACGCAGGGCGGCAAGCAGTACGAGAGCGGCTTCATGAGCGTGCTGAAGGGCAGCGCCATCGGCACGGTCCTCGGCAACCTCGCCACGCGGGCAGGCAGCGCCATCGCCGGCGGCCTGCAGACCGGCATCGGCCGCATCGACACCATCCAAAACTTCCCGAAGGTCATGCAGTCTCTCGGCTACGAGGCCGGGGACGCCGACAAGTCCATCCGCCTCATCATGGACCACCTCGACGGCCTGCCGACGGCAACGCAGGACGTGGTCACGCTGACGCAGGCCATCGCGGACTCAACCGGCAGCCTCGACCTCGCAACGAGGGCGTCGCTGGGCTTCAACGACATGATGCTCGCCAACGGCGCGAGCACCGCCGAGATCACCCAGGCACAGGGCGTCTTCAACCGCGTGCTCGGCAAGGGCAGCGCGACGGTGGCGCAGTGGCAGTCCCTGCAGTCGGTCATGCCGGCGCAGCTGGCGGCCGTGGCGCGAGAGCTGCTCGGGCAGAGCGGCTCGGTCGAGGAGCTGCGCGACAAGCTCAACGACGGCACCATCAGCTGGGACTCCTTCCTCGAGGCCATCGTCAGGCTGGACGAGAACGACTACCTCGGCGCGACGGGCCAGAAGATCGCATCGTTCGCCGAGCAGGCGCGCGCCAACTCCGTCGGCATCGGCACGGCCATGGCGAACGTCCAGAACCGCATCGGGCAGGGCTGGGCGAGCATCCTCGAGGCGATAGGCCGCGAGGACATCTCGGCGGCCATCAACAACGCCAGCTACGGGGTGCGCGACGCCATGCGCGGCATCGCCGACACCATCACCGAGTTCAAGGACCGGCTCGGCGAGACCAAGGTCTTCCAGAACCTGCAGACCATCATGCAGGGCCTGAGCGACCACTTCGGCTCCCTCGGGGACGCCATCTCGGGGAGGGTGAGCGCAGCCCTGCCGGTGCTGGCCGACCTCATCGACAAGGCGCTGCAGTGGCTGGTGGACCACGGGCCGCAGATCTCTGAGTTCGTGGGCGCCATAGAGGAGAAGTTCGGCGCGCTGGCCGACGCCATCGGCGGCGCCCTCGCAACGGCCCTGCCGGTCGCCTCCGAGCTGGTGAGCGGCGTCCTGCAGTGGGTCCTCGACCACGGCGAGCTGGTGGCGACGCTGCTGGCCGGCATCGCAAGCGGCTACGCGGCCTTCGGGACCGCACAGACGGCATGGAACATCGTAACGGGCCTGCCCATCGTCTTCGGCAACCTCGCGGAGGTCCTGCCCATGGTGACGAGCATCGGCGACATACCCGCGGCCCTTTCCCTCGTTGCGGAGGCGGGAGGCCCCGCGACGGGGGCCATCGGCGGCCTGTCCGGCGCCCTCTCCTTCCTCGCGGCCAACCCCGTCGTGCTCGTGGTCGCCGCCATCGGCGCCATCGTTGGCGCGCTGGCTTGGTGGGTCACGCAGACCGAGGCGGGGCAGAAGGCATGGGACAACCTCTGCAAGGGCGTGGCCGACCTCGCCGAGGGCCTGCGGAATGACATCAAGGGCGCCTTCGACCGCATCAAGCAGAACCTCGAGGACAACGCGGTCCAGTGGGAGCAGTTCAAGACCAACCTCGCCACCTGGAACGAGGAGATGCGGCAGAAGATTTCCCAGAAGTGGGAGGACATAAAGACGGCCGTCTCCGACAAGGCGAGGTCCCTCCGCGACGACGTGGCTAACTACTGGAAGGAGTCCGCCGAAAAGACGGCCACCTGGAACGAGAACATGCGCCAGAAGGCCCTGCAGAAGTGGGAGGACATAAAGACCGCGGTCGGTGACAAGGCCCGCAGCGTCAAGGAAAGCATCTCCAGCTACTGGAGCGAGGCCGCGTCACAGGTCGGAACCTGGGGCGAGAACATGCGCCAGAAGGCCCTCGACAAGTGGGAGAGCATCAAGAACGGCATCGCCGACAAGATAGAGGCGGCGCGCAAGAAGGTCTCCGACATCCTCGACAAGATAAAGGGCCTCTTCAACTTCAGCTGGTCCCTGCCGGCGCCGAAGCTGCCGCACATCACGTGGCACTGGACCGACATCGGCGGCATCATCAGCCTGCCCGAGTTCGACGGCATCAGCTGGTACGGCAAGGGCGGCGTCTTCGACACCGCGACGCTCATCGGCATCGGCGAGAGGGGCCGCGAGGCCGCGCTGCCGCTCAACGACCAGACCTATGGCGAGATAGCGGACGGCATCTACGGCCGGATGGGCAAGTACGCGCCCACCGAGGGCGGCATCACCATCGACAAGCTGGCCGACACGATCATCATCCGCGAGACCGCGGACGTGGACGAGGTCATGGACCGCATCAACACCATCACGCGACGCGAGAGGGGGGCGCAGCTGTGGGCCAGCGCACAAAGGTAACCTTCAACGGCACCGACCTGACGGAGGCATACGTTGTCTCCGACCTCCGCACGTCGCTGCTGCCGCGCACCGTCGCCACCCAGCAGGTGGCCGGGCGCGACGGGACCGCCTACATGGGCGCCAGCATGGCCGAGCGCTCCATCACCCTCACGCTGACGGCGAGGGGCCGCACGCCCGCCGAACGGCAGGCCGCGGCCCGCCACCTCGCCGCCGTGCTCGCGGTGGACGAGCCCGCGCCGCTCGCGCTGGGCATGGACGAGGGCCGCTACTGGCTCGCGGCCCCCACATCCACCGCCAACGCCAAGCGCTACGTCAACCACACCAGCTTCGACGTGACCTTCCTCGCCACCGACCCCGTCATGTACGGGCAGGAGCGCAGCGTCACCGTCCCCTCCGGCGGGAGCCTGACCTTCGACGTGGAGGGCACCTACCCGGCCATGCCGACCATCACGGCACCGCAGGCGAGGAACGGCTCCGGCGGCTTCTGGCGCATAGCGAGGGAGGACGGCAGCTTCATGCTGGTGCGCATCCCCGTCAGCTCGGCGCAGCCGGTGGTGGCCGACTGCGCGGCCCGCGTCCTGACGGTCACGGGCGTGGTGACGCTCCTCGAGCCGGCGTCCGACTGGCTCGTGCTCGAGCCGGGGCGCCACACGCTGACCATGACCGGCACCGGCGCCGCGACCATCACCTACCGGGAGAGGTGGCTGTAAATGCACGACATGCAGCGCATCATGGTATTCGACCGTCTCGACGCCTACGTGCGCGACATCGACCCCGCACAGGTGCTCTCCGCCAAGGTGACCGAGGAGGTCAACGGCGAGCACAGCCTGACGCTCACGACCCTGCAGGAGCTGGAGCAGACCGACCGCGTGCTGCTGCAGGACGGCATGGGCACCTGGCACGAATACGTGGTGCTGGGCATCAAGAGCGAGCGCCCGCAGGGCGAGGCGGTCGCGCGGGAGTACTACTGCGTCTGGTCCATCCAGTACGACCTGAGCGCTACCTACATCAACGACCAGTTCGGCTGCGGCGTCGTGCCGGGGCACACCTCGGTCCCGCAGACCCCGCGCAGGGCCCTCGAGTGCGCCCTCGCCGGGACGTCCCGCTGGCAGATCGGGACCATCACCGTCACCACGCAGGCAGCGGCCAGCTTCTACCGCAGGAGCGGCTGGGAGGGCCTGCAAACGGTCATTGAGCGCTGGGGCGGCGAGCTGCAGGCCACCATCGAGGTCTCGCTGGGCGGCGTCACCGCGCGCAGGGTGGACCTCCTCGAGCACGTGGGCCGCTCCGACGCGACCCGCCGCTTCGACTACGGCCACGACCTCGCCAAGATCAAGCAGACGGTCCACGACGAGGTCTGGCCCTGCCGCATCGTGCCGCTGGGCAAGTCGGTGGAGACCGAGGCCGGCGGCTACACGCGGCGCCCCGGAATCGAGAGCGTCAACGACGGCGTGGAGTGGCTGCAGGACGACGACGTGGCCCCGCTCGTGCGGGTGCCCGACGGAGACGGCGGCTGGGAGTACCCGACCTCCATCGTCAAGAACGACACCTACGAGCTGCCCGCCGACCTGAAGGCATGGGCGGTCGCCCACATCAGCGAGTACACGCGGCCCCGCGTGACCTACGAGGCCAACGTCGCCCAGTTCGCGCAGGCGGGCCTCGACCCGCACGGCGTGGCCCTCGGCGACGAGGTCGTCTGCGTCGACCGCACCTTCTGCGAGGGAGGGCTGCGCATCACCGCGCGCGTGGTGAAGATCAAGCGCGACCTGCTCGACCCGTCGAGCATGGAGCTGACCATCGGCAACGCGCAGGCCACGCTGGCGGGCCAGCTCTCGGCCATAGCCGGCGACGTCACCGCCCTGGGAGACGAGACGGCCAGCGCAAGCGACTACCAGGCAAGCGCGGCCTACATGGCGGCCCTCGTGGGGCGCCTGAACGACGAGATAAACGCCTCCGGCGGCTACTGGTACATCGTCCCCGGCATCGGCACGCGCACCTACGACGTGCCGGTGAGCGACCCGGCGGTGGGCTCCGAGGCCAGCAAGGTCGTGGAGGTCCGCGGCGGCACCATCCGCATCGCGGACTCGCGGACGTCCAGCGGCGACTGGGACTGGACCAACGTCTTCACCGCCGACGGCATCAACTCCGAGCTGGTGCGGGCCGTCCAGATCGAGGCGGGCTACATCGGCGACCTCGCCGGCAGCGGCAACTACTGGGACCTCGACACCGGCGAGTTCCGTCTGGCATCGACCGCCAACCTCGGCGGAAAGACGGTGCAGCAGGTCATCGACGCGGTGGACGACACCATCACCGGCGTGGACGTCCAGTACGCGCAGAACCAGAGCGCCACGACGGCCCCGACGAGCGGGTGGTCCACCACGGCGCCGGCATGGCGCGAGGGATACTACATCTGGCAGCGCACGGCCACGACCACGCCCGAGGGCACCGACTACAGCACGCCGGTCATGATCTCCGGGCGCGACGGCACCAACGGGACGTCCGTCACCATCAAGGGCAGCTACAACACCTATGCGGACCTCATCGCCGCGCACCCAACGGGCAGCGACGGCGACGCCTACATGGTGGGCACGGACCTCTACGTCTGGAACGGCAGCGCATGGGAGGACGTGGGCCAGATCCAGGGGCCGCCGGGCACCAACGGCACCAACGGCACCGACGGCTCGCAAATCTGGACCGCCACGGAAAACCCGGCCACGCCCAACTACACGTTCGCCATCGCAGACCTCACGGGCCCCAGCGGCGTCACCCCGCGCGTGGGCGACATCGTGGTGAGGAGCTACTACCGCTACACCATCACGAGCGTCGACACCACGACGGTCCTCGCAGGCGCGCGGACCTCCATCCGCGGTGCGCCGGGCGCAGACGGCAAGAGCGTCTTCGTCCAGAGCGTGACCAAGGTGGACGGCGTCACGACGGTCGTGCTCTCGGACGGCACCACCCAGAGCACGCTCACCATCGATGACGGCACAGACGGCGCGCGCGGCCTGCCAGGAGCCGACGGCTCCAACAGCTACGTGCACATCGCATGGGCCAACAGCGCGGACGGCACGGCGGACTTCTCCACGACCGTCAGCGCCGGCAAGAGCTACCTCGGCGTCTACAGCGACGAGCAGGAGGACGACTCGACCAACCCAGCCGACTACAGCTGGTCCCGCATCGAGGGCCAGCCGGGAGAGCCGGGCGCCGACGGCGTCGGGATCACCTCCATCGTGGAGCAGTACTACCTGAGCACGTCCAGCAGCACCCAGAGCGGCGGGTCTTGGGTCACGACGCCCCCGGCCTACGTCGCTGGCCGCTACTACTGGACCCGCAGCGTCATCACGTGGGACGACGGCACCACCACCATCACGAGCGCGGTGCTCGCGCGCGGCCTCAACAGCGCCAACAGCACCGCGGCGCAGGCCAACAGCACGGCGGCGCAGGCACAGGCCGACGTGGACGCCCTCAGCACGCAGGACGCCATCTTCAACCTGCTCACCGACAACGGCACCATCCAGGGCCTCTACATGCAGGACGGCCAGCTCTACGTCAACGCCAGCTACATCAATGGCGGCTACATCAACGGCGACCTCGTGCGCGGCGGCACCATCGCGGCAGGCGGCGCAGACAACGTCAACGGCATCATCCAAGTGCAGGACGCCAGCGGCAACGTCATCAGCCAGCTCGACAAGGACGGCGCGACGCTCGCGGGCGACAGCACGCTCGTGAAGCGCGGCATCAGAAGCGCGGGGACCAACCTCGCGCAGGAGCTGCGCCTGTGCCATGAGATCATCACCTCCGGCTCCAACTACTACCTGGTGCTCACCGGATACGTCTCGTCCATCCAGTACTACATCTACGGCACGAAGTTCGAGCGGTGGGCGCAGGACAACAGCAGCTCCGACCTGACGAAGAAGAACGACATCGTCATCGTCCCGTCGAACCAGACCGGGTCGCAGTACCACAGCTCGATAGCAGCGACGGACAACCTCCGCGTCATCAGCCACTACGAGGAGCTGGTGGCGAGCCCGTCGTCCTCGTCCGTGATCTCGGGCCAGCTCGACCTCAAGGACAGCGGCGCGCAGCTCGGCGTCTACAACGGCAACTTCTCGTTCCGTTCGAGAGTCCAGGTGCTCGACGGAGAGGTCAACGTCCGCGTCGACCCAAACAAGACGGCCCACGCGCTGACCATCAGCAAGGCGGACGGCATCACCATGCGGCTCGCCACGAAGATGACGAACGACCTGACCGTCTCCGGCACCAAGTCGCGCCTCGCGCAGACCGAGCACTACGGAGACCGCCTGCTGTATGCCTACGAGACCCCGGCGCCCATGTTCGGCGACCTCGGCAGCGGGACCATCGGAGAGGACGGCACCTGCTACGTGCAGATTGACGACATCTTCGGAGAGACCGTCAGCGCGGCCATGGAGTACCAGGTCTTCCTCCAGAAGTGCGGCCCCGGCGACCTGTGGGTGGCCGAGAAGCGCCCCGGCTGGTTCGTGGTCGAGGGCACGCCCGGCCTCGCCTTCGACTGGGAGCTGAAGGCGCACCAGGCGGGCTACGAGCACGAGCGCCTGGAGGACGACGGCATGCAGGCAGCGGCGCCCTACGAGGGCGACGACATAGAGGCGGCCTACGCGGAGGACATGGCCTACGCGGAGGCGATAGAGCGGCTGCAGATGGCCGCGGCATAAGGAGGACGCATGAAGCAACTGTCGAGCTTTCTGGCGCTGAGCGTCAACGGCGGCGACCGCATCAGCTACACCTACGACACCATCGATGAGGGTACCGGCGACGTCATCGCCACCAACACCAAGGAGTCCTTCTTCGTGGTGGACGAGGAGCTGCGCTCGCATGTCGAGGCAATCCGCGACCACATCCGCCAGACCCGTCTGGCTGAGTAGGAGCACCACATGAACACCTTCGCCTTCACGCTCGACCTGAGCAAGAGCGCCTACATGGAGCCCCTGCGCATCCGCCAGGGGGACCACAACGGAACGACGGTGCAGGCCACCATCCTCGACCACGGCGTCGCGCTGGACGGGTCCTACACGGCCCGCTTCTGCATGCGGCACCCCGGCACGGGGGCGACCTACTACCGCGAGACCGGCACCTACGCCAACGGCGTGGCCACCATCGCGCTGGACGAGCAGTACGCGGCCAGCGTGCCCGGACGCACGACGGCCTACATCCAGCTCCTGCAGGGGAGCACGGTCATCGCCTCGACCTCCGACATCCCGGTCGTGATCCTCCGCGACGCGACCGAGGATGCCGTCCCCGGCGAGGTCTACGACTCCGCCATCGAGGACGCCCTCGCCGAGCTGGACGAGGCCACGGGGCGCATCTCCATCATGGTTCAGGAGCAGGTCGCCGAGGAGCTGGCCGCGCACCCCGAGTGGACCACCACCGTGCAGGACAACAGCCTCCCCGACTCGAAGCTCATACAGTCCGGCGGCATCCTCTCGCGCAACGCGCGGCTGATGTACCGCCTCGCCAACCTGCTCACGCACCGCACGGACGAGGGCACGCTCGCGGCCATCAGCGACGCGGCCAAGACGCCCATGGCGGGCCTCAGCATCTACGGCCAGTCCACGCAGGACGGCACGCCCACGCCAGAGTCTCCCGTGCCCATCGTGAGCGTGGAGGGCGACAGCGAGGGCAACATCAGCCTGCGGGCGCAGGGGAGAAACCTGTACCGCCAGACCGTACGCGCGGACGGCAGCAGCGAGACGGTCAACGGCGCTACCTTCACCTACGTGGGCGAAAACAGCATGGCCGTGAGCGGCAGCCCCACGTCAAACACGTGGAAGCCAATGTCCTCCACGGAAACCAACGCGGGCTACTACGTCACGCTCCCAGCAGGCACCTACACGGCGAGCAAGGGCACGACGCTCGGGCGCATATACGTCCGCAAGTTGGAGAACGGCGCACAGGCGGCAATCGGCAACAGCGCGGCCACGAGCTACACGTTCACGCTCACCGAGCCGACGCAGGTGGCCGTGACCTTCGCCGCGCAGGCCAGCGAGACGTACGACAACACCCTCGTGCACCTGCAAATCGAGGTCGGCGACACCGCCCACGCCTACGAACCCTACACCGAGACCGTCACGCCCATCGACCTCGACGGCCACGAGCTTCGCAGCCTACCCGATGGCACGCGCGACGAGCTGACCGTGGACGCGGAGGGCCACGTGACGCTGGTGCAGCGGGTGGGGAGCCGAACGACTCACAACGTCTCAAACGTCACCGACAATGGTGATGGCACCGTGTCGTTCGTCGCCATCGGCAACTCAATCATCGGTGCCCGTTCGGCTCTTTCCAACATCGCGGTGCAGAACAGCTCTGACAACACCAACAAAATCGCGTTCAGCGCCTCAGGGAACCTGCTTATGCGGCTCTCGTCATCGATTGTCGGCACGAAGGCGAGCGACGTCAAGGCATGGCTGGACGAGCACGGCGCCGAAATCCTCTACGCCCTCGCCACGCCCGTCACCTACGACCTCGGCACCGTGCCCCTCGTCCCGCTCGTGGGGCCTGACCTCACGGCGCAGACGGTTCCCACGGCCCCGTTCGTGCTCGACGCGGAGCGCGACCTGAACACGACCCTCGCAAGGCTGGAAGCGGCCATCGCCGCACTCGCATAAGAAGGAGGAACCCATGGACTACTACGGCATCATCAAGAGCGCCATCGGCTTCGGCGGCTATGTACTCGCCGACATGGAGGCGAAGATTGACCGCCTCTGGGTGGAGGGCCACTTGACGACCGACCAGCGCACGGAGCTGCGCACCCTCGCCGCCGAGAGCGCACGCGAGGCCGACCAGACGGACGTGCTGGCCGCGCTCGCAGATTTGCAGCACAGAGTTTGGGAGCTAGAGCATCCTACGTCGCAATACGCCATCTGGGAACCGGGCTACCAGACGCAGCAGCACGAAATTGTCCGCTTCGACGTGACCGGCGACGGCGAGCTGGACCTGTGCCAGTACAACGGCGGCAGGAGCTACACGGGCTTGTCCATCGGCAAAATCGAGGGCTGGAACCTGCTCGACCGCGAGCTGAACCCCACGCACGCCATCACGCGCGACGCGGACGGCGGATACGTGCTCACGCCCGTCGTGCCTGACGAGTCCGCGACGGAGGCCGAGTGATGCCGCCGTACGTGTCGCACCTCGTGGCCCCCGTCGTGCAGCCCGCGGCACAGACGGCCATCTTCACGGTGCTGCTGCTGGTGGCGCTCGACCTGATCGTGGGCATCGTCGGCGCGGTGGCCACGCACACCTTCTCGTCCGAGAAGATGCGCGCGGGGCTTTTGCACAAGTTCATGGAGCTCTCCGCCATCGCGCTCGCCATCATCCTCGACGGCGCGCTGGTGGGCGGGCTCGACCTGACGATGCAGCCGATACTCATGGCCACGTGCGTCTACATCGGCATCATGGAGACGGGCAGCGTGCTCGAATTGATAAAGAAGTACGACCACGACGCCGAGGGGCTGGTGGGCTGGATTACCAGCTTCGTCTCACCGAAGGGCGGCGAGGACAATGGCTAGCGCGACCGTCTACATCCACGGAGCGGACTACGACTGCTCGGAGCTCGTGAGGATGTGCTACAGGGCCGTCGGCGTGCTGCCGTACGGCTCCTACATGTTTACGGGGAACGAGGTCGAGCTGCTCACCAGCCACGGCTTCGCCATCCGCTCGCTCTCGTCCCCGCAGATGGGCGACGTTCTGTGGCGCGAGGGCCACACGGAGATGTACCTGGGCGACGGCATGCAAGGTGGTGCCCGAATCTCCGAGCACGGCACCACGAATGGCTCCAAGGGCGACCAGACCGGGCGCGAGGTCGCGCGCAGCGCCTACCGCGCCAGCGAGTGGTCCATGCTGCTGCGCTACGAGGGCGACGTCACGGTGGAGGGCATACCCGCAGCCATCGCCGCGGCCCTGGTGGCGGACCACATCATCGACCACAGCGCCCATGGCTACTCGCAGCCGAACCGCGCGGGGGACGGCACCATTGAGGCCGTGACGATCACATGGGAGGGCGACGTGGCTAGGAGCATCGCATGCAGCTTCCGCTGGACCTTCGACCGCACCGTGCGCGTGCGCACCACGCCCGACGCGCACCGCAGCGACAACGTGCTCTCTGCCAAGTGGCGCAAGGGAGACGTGGCGCACTTCGACGGCATCGTCGTGGCGGACGGCTGCACGTGGGGGACCTACATCGGCCCCACCACCAGGCGCCGTCTCTACGCGGCCATCGTGCAGGGCACCGCATACGGCGAGGTGGTCGCATGAGCTACGACTACCGAAGCGCCATGGGGCGCGCCGACTCCCCCCGCACCGACTGCTGGGGCGTGCTGCTCGTGGCGCTGCTGCTGGCCGTCATGGTCGGCACCTGCGTCTGGGCGGCGCTGTAAGACACACCGAACGACTGGCCCTCGCCCTTCGGGGCGGGGGCCTTTTTTGCGTCCCAGCCGCGTCCCAAGTGGGTGCACGGGGGCACCCTTGCGCACCCCTCGCGGACCGTTTGCGCAGGTAGACGCACCGTGGGCACGTGGGCGCATCCGCCCCTTAGAGGATGTGCCTCTGGCGAGACCAGCATTTGCGCAGGTAGACGGTCTGCCTTAGTCCCTAATCGTCCCAATCGTCCCCAAACGGGTGCGCCAGGAAGGCGTGCGCCACCACATCGGCGAACATGTCGGCGGTCGGTCGGTCGTAGTGCGTCCCCGTCACACCTGGCAGCTTGTGGCCCATCATCGCCTCGATGAAGTGCGGCTCGACCTTCAGCTCCCAGCGCATCCACGTCTGCCACGAGTTGCGCAGGTTGCGGAACGGGTGGGCCATCCGCCGCTCGCGCCACTCCTGCTTCAGTCTCGACTGGCGCTGGTGGGCGCCCATGCCGTCGTTGGTGAGGGGGCACATCGGCGGCAGGGACTCCGCGATGGCGCACAGGCGCTCGGCGGGCCTGCCCGCGATCACGACGGGGCGGACGCTGCTGACGGTCTTGGGTGGCACGACCTCGGTGCCGGACGCCGCGACCTGCCCCGAGATGCGCACGACGGCGAGCGTCACGCCGTCCACCTCGCGGCGCTCCACGTCACGCGCGAGCGGCGCCATCGACTCGCCGAGCCGACACCCGCCGAACGCGGCGAGGATGAACGCAGGCTCCCACCACGTACCGCGCACCGACGCCCAGAGCGGCCCCAGCTCGGAGAGCGACCACACGCCCTTGTCGGCCTTCGCCACCGTTGACTTCGACGGCATCAGGTAGTGCTCCCGCATGGGGTTATGGTCGGTCAGCTCGTAGCGCACGGCGTAGTCCATCACGCGCGAGAGCGTGGAGCACGACGTCTGCGCCTGAGAGTAGCCGAGCCCGCTAATCCACTGCTGCACGTGGAGGGGCCGCACGGCATCACACTGGACGTCCGCCCAGCGAGGGGCCACGTGCAGACGCCACGCGGTCTCATGCGCGCGCTTCGTGAGCGGGGCGAGGTCTCCGTCCTCGACCATGCGCTCGAGGTCCGGCAGCACGTAGGAGCGCCAGACCTCGCCCACGGTCGGGCAGGGTGCGTCCTCGGAGTGCGCCAGCATCAGCTCGGATCGTGCGCGCTCGGCTTCGAGGCGGGTGCCGCGGACGGTCTTGGAGCGGCGCTTGTAGCCATCGGGGCCGGTGGCCCAGTAGCGGATGCGGTAGACCGAGCCGGGGGAGATCTCGGAGATGGACGCCCACGCAGAGCGTCGGCCCCTTCTGCTACGCTTTGCCATGCGGGTCCCTTCCCTCCCGTGCCCCGAGCCCCGACCGGCCCGGGGCGCCTTTTTTATGCCGATGCGGCACGCGTCAGAGGACCCGGAGCCTGCCCCTCCACCCCCTGCTGCGACTCTGCCACCGAAAGGATGGCGAGCCGCCCACGGTCGTCTGTCGAGCGGTAGAGGTCCAGCAGGCGCTGCTCGTCCGGATCCAGCGACGGCGGCGTGCGGCCGGCAAGCTCGTCCAGTGAGCAATGCAGCACGTCGCTCGCAATAACGGCATACTCAAGGGGTATAGCCGCAGCCCCCGACTCCCATTTGCGATACCGCGAGTCCTTCACGCCCATGCGCTGATACATCTGCTTGATGGACAATCCCCGCCTGTCGCGGATGAACCTTAGCTGCAATTCCATTTGCCTCCTCGTTTCGTTGGAACGTAATTCCAAACTTACCGTTGACAATCGGAATACGGTTCCTCATAATGGTACCCAGTTCGGAACGAGGTTCCGAACCGACTGGCACACGTTCTGTGGCTCTCCGCGCAAGCGGTAGTCGCGGGCCTGCGGACCCGCGGCCAAGGCGCCGAAAGGCGAGGGGAGAGAACCCTGCTACGGACTCCGCCGACCACACGGCGGGCACGAGGACAGAGGGCTGCGCGAACGCCCGGCAGGGCGCGGCTTCGCAGACGGCTTAAAACAAGACAATCGAAAGAGGCACAATGCTGGACAGAGAGAAGCTGGCGGAGCGCCTCCGAATGGAGCGCGCCCGCAAGAAGGTCACGCAGGCAGAGGTCGGCAAGGCCATCGGCGGAAACGCGGCCATGATCTGCGGATATGAGAACGGCGACAACGTCCCATCAATCAAGAACCTTGTGGCGCTGGCTGAGTATTACGGCGTCTCGATTGACTATCTGACCGGGAAGTAACCATGGCCCGCTTCGAGTTTACGATGGTGAGCGACGCCATGCTCCAGGGGCTCGAGGAGGCAGGGGCGACCGGGACCGAGATGAGGGCCTACGTCATGCTCATAAGGGGCCTGCCCAAGGACAGAAGCAACGCAGAGTGCTGGATGCCGGCGGACATGGCCGAGACGAAGGTGGGCATGAGACCCGACGTCTTCACGAGGGCGCTCAGGGCGCTCTGCGTCAAGGCGGTCACCACCTCCGAAGGCAAGCGCGCACCGATCCTGACAAAGGTCTCGCGCGGCTGCCGGGGACACTGCCCGCACTACGAGGACACGCTCGGTCGGCTCATAGCAGGAGGCGAATACCCGCCGGCAATTGCAAGGCAACCCTGCCATGCAATGGCGGCGCCAATTGGGGACCCAACTGGGTCTCCAATAAACGAACCAATTGGGGACCCAGAGCGGACCCCAAAGCAAGAAGGAAATGGAAGGCAAAAACAAGCTCCATTTGCCGAGTTTTCAACATCCGATTGCAAGGCAAAAACGGACCAATTGCAAGGCAAAAACGGACCAATTGCAAGGCAAACCTGCCCTCCTATAGAGACTATACAAGACATACAGTTAGTAGGCGGCGCTGCGCCACCTGCGCAGCGCGGCGCCGCCGTACGTCAACCTCACAAGCAGAACAGGGATGCCTCCCGGGTCGTAACAGGAACGGACCCGGGCCGCGCGCCGGCGGGCGCGGGGCGTGGGCGCCCCGCCGCCGCGCTGACGTCATGGGCCGAGCCCGAGCGCATGGACCCGGACCAGAGGAGGCGCCACGCGGAGCTCGCCCGCAGGATAGACGAGCGCGTGGCCGCCACCGGCGACTACGAGGGTGCGCTGACGCCGCAGGAGCTCGAGGAGTTCCGCGAGCTCGAGCAGATCTGCCGCAGGAGCGCGGTCGCAGAGTGAGGAGGAGCGCATGCCAGAACCAGTGACGGTCGCCGGCATCACCATCGACCAGGACAAGCTGGAGCGCATCTTCGAGGCGCTGAGGCTGCACGACTGGCTGGGGATGCCGGCGGAACTGAAGCCCCGGCTCTGGGCCTTCGGACCGGCGACCGGCCCGGTGGCCAGCTACGAGCAAGCGGTCTACGAGCTCATCAGGGACGGGACCCTCGCTCGCGTCGAGTGGTTCCGCGCGCAATTCATGGGCAGCTGGGTGCGGCCCTTCTGAGCCGCCCCACGACGACAACCGAGAGCGTCCCGGAGGGGGCGCGCCATGGGAAGGGTGCGAGCGCTACCCCTCCCGCACACCAGCGGCGCCGGTCATACCGCCGCATCCCATGCAAGGGAGGCTGGGCCGCCCGCTTGCAACTCGCCCCACCTTTCAGGCGAAGCGGGCAGGCTGCGTGGGCTGAATCGACCACGTGGCAGGAGGCGGACCTGATGCGCGTCCCCTGCGGGGCGCTCTCGGAACGATCACGAACGGAAGGGAGGGGAGATGCCCGACTGGGAGCCTTTCGCCCCGCTGGTCGAGCTGTGCAAGCGCTACGGCATCGACAAGCACGCGGCGTACCGCGGCGTCAGGGACGGCACGCTCGACGCGCGCCTGCCGCGAGGGTGCAAGCGCGGCTACCGGTGCCGCGAGAGCGAGTTCCGCCGCTGGTTGGAGGAGGACTACTTCGGGCGCTGCGACTAGTGCTTGGCGGCATCGCAGCGCCCCAAGAGAGGAGGGCGTACACAACGCCCTAGACAGGAGGATAACAGATGCATCAGACATCAGTCGTCACGCCCCAGCAGGCGCTGAGGGCCGAGCGGCGCAGGCTCGTGGCAGAGCGTAGGCGCCGTGAGCGCATCGAGACGATCAAGGGCATCATCGGCATCGCCCTGCTGCTGCTGGCGCTCGCCATCGCGGGCAGCATGGACTACGAGGACCGCATCGCCGACCTCGCGGGCCGTCCCCGCGCGGAGGTATGGCAGCTCCTGCCGTAGCGGGGGCAGGGCAAGCCCATGAAGCGCGACGCTGCGGCAGAGCCTCGCATTGTGAGGCGACGGCTCAGCAGAGAAGCGCACGGAGTCGCGGCGGCATGGCAAAGCGGGGAGACGCAATGGCGAAGCGCAGAGGTGCAACGACTAAGCCTCGCACCGATGGGCGAGGGCGCAGCAGTGCTCGGACGGGCACAGCGTGGGCGGAGAGAGGCACGGCTTCGGAGCGGCAGAGCTACGAGCGGCAAGGGCATTGCTTTGCCTGGCCGGCAGCGCGAGGGCGAAGCTCAGGTTCGTGTAGCAAAGCCGCGGCAGTGCATAGCATCGCGAGGGCATCGCATCGATTCGATACGCAACGCTGCGGCGAAGCATGGCAGCGCGAAGGCATAGCAAAGCTTGGCACGGCGAAGGCATAGCTTGGGAGCGCTTAGGAGTTGCACGGACAAGCCACGGCGATGGTCTGCGAGGACATGCCACGGCCTAGTGCTGCATCGAGACGCAAAGGCAGAGCATAGCGGACCAGAGCACCGCGACGGCACGGCAGAGACAGCGCGGCAAAGCTACGGCCTGGTAATGCACGGCGTCGGTTAGGCATAGCACGGCTGAGCACTGGCCCAGCGAACCATGGCGTCGGCACAGTAAAGATGCGCGGAGAGTGCTCAGCGATGGCACAGCGAACCATAGCGACAAAGCGCAAAGCAGCAAGAGCGGGGCGATGGCACGGCAAAGAGTAGCCCAGCGATGGCAGGGCATACCAGCTCCCAGCAGAGACAGCGCCACTTGGCGGCGGCGCTGAAGTTTTCGACAAGAGAGGAACAGCACATGAAGGAGATCAAGGTCCGTATCACGTTCATCACGCCGGTGCTGGGCACCAAGCCCAACGACCCGGAGATTCACAGCCACTACGTGGCGAGCAAGGCCCCTGACGCCAAGTCGATGGCGCGCGAGATCGCAGACCTCGGCGTCGAGGCGGTCGAGGAGAGGGGCAAGACGGTCTTCCTGAAGATGGAGGACGGCACGCCCTACCTCGAGGCATACCAGCTGAAGGGCTTCTTCAAGGAGGCCTGCCGCATGCTGCAGCAGGTGCCCGGCACCCTGAGCGGAAAGAAGAGCCCCAAGGGCACCTACGCCTTCACGAATTATAAGTCCAAGATAGATGGCCTGATCTTCGTGTACGGGCCGCTGAAGGACGACGAGGTCCTGCCGCTCTTCATGCCCATCGACCTCGACCTCGCCGCGACCGACAACCAGCGCCCGCTGCGCGCCGAGACCCCGCAGGGGCCGCGCGTGGCCCTCGCGCACTCCGAGGAGGCGCCTGCGGGAACGTTCTTCGAGTGCACCATCCAGTGCCTCAACGACGACCACATGGCGCTGGTGCGGGAGTGGCTCGACTACGGGCGCCGCAAGGGCCTGTGCCAGTGGCGCAACAGCGGCAAGGGCCGATTCGAGTGGGAGGAGATCGGGTGAGCCCCAAGGAGCTGTGCTTCTTCGTGCCGAGCAACCGTCCGGGAAAGCCCTGGTACGGCCTGAACGACATCATCCAGGCGGCCCGGACCTCGGGGAAGGGCCGCCCGGACCGCCAGAAGCACGACGCCGAGCGGCACGTGGCCCGCATCGCGGCGGCCGCCATGCAGGAGCAGCTCTGGGAGGCTCCCGATGGCCGCTGCGAGGTCACGCTGACCTTCGTGGAGGTGGGGCGCAACCGCGACCCCGACAACATCTTCGGCGGTGCCAAGTACATCCTCGACGCCCTCTGCGAGCCGACCTTCAGCCACCTCACGAAGTCGGGGCGGGAGGTATGGCGGCACCGGGAGGGCTGCGGGGCGATCATAGACGACTCGCAGCGCTACATCGAGCTGCGCTGCGCCATAGCGAGCGACACGAGCAGGCGGTCCCCGGGCGTATGGGTCCGCATCAGGAAGAAGGGAGACGGGAGTGAAGAAGAAGGACCTGCTGCGCAGGATTGACGAGCTGACCGACGAGCTGGACGCGTGCGAGATCTCGGTCCGGCCGGTCGGCAGGCCCGAGGGGACGGCGCTCACGAGCCGCGACATGGACATGATACGCGTCGGCATGATCGGCGGCCTGCTCGAGGCCGACCTCATGGCGCGCATGGACCCGGACGACATGCCCGAGGTCCGCGACCAGGCGACCCACATGCTGGCCGACGCATTCTCCATCGTGGCCCGCTACGACCTCGAGGAGGCGATGGCCCATGAGTGAGCCCGAGCTGGTGGAGGCCGAGGTCCTCGAGGAGGGCCTCGCGGCCCTGAGCGGGTCCGAGGAATGGCTGGCGAGGGCCCGCGAGCGGGTCGCCGCCATCGTGGCCCGCTACCACGTGCCCGAGCGCCTCGAGTCCGACCGCGACTACAAGGATGCGAAGGCGAACCTCGCCGAGGTCCGGCGCGACATGCGCGACCTGGACGGCGAGCGCAAGCGCATGACCCGCGAGATGGACGACGCCCTGAAGCGGTTCCGAGCGGCGGTGGGCGACGTGCTCGAGCCGCTGAGGGCGGTGGAGGATGCCTACGCCGCGCCCATCGGGGACTACGAGGAGCGCTGGGTGGCCGAGCGGCGGTCGGCCCTCGCCGAGGAGTACCAGGACTACGCCCCGGCCCTGATGGACCTCGTGCCGCTCGAGCGCCTCATAACGCTGCTGGGCAGCGAGAAGGGGAAGGGCTGGCTGCAGCGGCAGACGAACGTCGAGGCCGCGAAGGCGGCCATGCGGGCCGCTATCGACCAGGTGGCGCACGACGAGGACGCGCTGGCCCAGACGGTCGCCGCAGAGGACCTCGGGGCCGCGAAGGCGGTCCTGTTCACGACGCTCGACCTCGGCGCCGCCCTTCGGGAGGCGCAGGAGCGCGCCGCCCAGCGCGAGCGGGTGAGGCGCCTCGAGGAGGAGCGGCGGGCCCGCGAGCAGGAGCAGGCCCGCGTCGAGGCCCTGATGGCTGCCGAGCCCGCGCCGGATCCCATGGGGCCGGCACCGGCTCCGGCTGGCCTCACGATCCCCGAGCAGTTGGCGGTCGGCCGCGGCAGGCCGATGCCGGGCGAACCGGTGCCCGACTACGTGTTCTGCGGGTACGGCACGCAGGCGCAGGCCGAGGCCTTCGTCGCATGGTGCCGCGAGCATGGCGTCGAGCGCCGGGCGATGCTGCCCACGCACGGGCGGCAGTTCAAGCTGACCACGAGGTAACAAGGAGGAGAGATGGCCGACAACAACACGAGCGCCCTCGCGATGCCACAGCCGCGGGAGGAGCAGGCCGCGATGGAGGTCCGCGCGCAGGTGAACCAGCTGCAGTACCTCATGAAGCAGGTCCTGCGCGAGGGGGAGCACTACGGCGTCGTGCCCGGCACCAAGGGCAAGCCGACGCTCCTGCAGCCGGGCGCCGAGAAGATCTGCCTCATGTTCAAGCTGGTGCCGCGCTACCACGTCGAGAAGGACGAGCTGGGCGGCGGGCATCGCGAGTACACCGTCACCTGCACGCTCTACCAGCGGGGCGGAGATGTGGTCGAGGGCGAGGGCATGGGCAGCTGCTCGACCCTCGAGAGCAAGTACCGCTACCGCACCAAGTGGGTGAACGGCAGCAAGCAGCGCGGCGAGAACCCCGACATCGCCGACACCTACAACACGGTCCTGAAGATGGCCAAGAAGCGCGCCCTCGTGGACGCGGTGAAGTCCACCACGGCCGCCTCCGACATCTTCACGCAGGACCTCGAGGACCTGCCCGACTGGATGCGCGGCCAGCCGCCGGCGCAGCCCGCCGAGGGCGTGCAGGTGGCGCCCTCGCAGCATGTGGCGCCGCAGGAGGACATCGCCTGGCTCCGCGACACGACGGCATCCCTCGCCGACCTCGGCTACAAGGCCGACGAGGTCAAGCCCTACCTGTGGGGCCAGTACAAGCAGGGCGGCATGGCCGCCGCGCAGGAGGCCGCCCGCGCCCTCATAGCGGCGGTCGGCCCCCAGGAGCAGACCGAGCCGCAGGCAGTGGAGCCGGACGAGCTCGAGCCCGAGGACATCGACTTCTAGGAGGGGCCATGGGAGGCAAGAGGACCATCGACTACGACCGCGTGGCGAGCCTCGCGGCGAAGGGGCTGACCGCCCCGCAGATAGCGGCCCGGCTGGGCTGCAGCGCCCGGCAGGTCGGCAGGATCCTGTCGAGCGTCAAGAAGGAGGACAAGTGAGCATCAACCGAGTGAACATCAGTGGCAACCTGACCCGCGAGCCGGAGATGCGCGGGAGCGGCACGAGCGTGCTCGCGCTGGGCGTGGCGGTCAACGACCGCAGGCGCAACCCCGACACCGACGAGTGGGAGGACGTCCCCAACTTCGTGGACTGCGTAATCTTCGGGGCGCGCGCCCAGAGCCTGCAGCGGTTCCTGCACAAGGGCATGAAGGTCGCCATCGAGGGCAAGCTGCGCTACAGCAGCTGGGAGCGCGACGGCGAGCGCCGCAGCAAGCTCGAGGTCGTGGTGGACGAGATCGAGTTCATGAGCGCCCGCGAGGGCGGCGGCCATGGGGGAGGCCAGCGCAGGCAGCCCAGCCGGCGCGACGACGCGCCCTTCGATGGCCGGGTCGTGGCTGAAGGGGTCTACCAGCCCGCGCTGCGGCCGCAGGAGCCGGCGCAGCCCGCCGGCGAGGTCTATGACGAGGAGATCCCATTCTAAGGAGAGACAACATGAGCAACGGAACCATCCGGATGCGCGCCACCCTCGACAGCGTGGCCGCGAAGAAGAACGGCATCGTCGTCCAGCTCATGCCCGACGACTACACCACGCCCGAGGACTTCGCCGACCTGTGCCGCATGCGCGGCAAGCTGGTGGCGGTCCAGATCGTGGACCCCGACGAGCCGCTCCCGCTCGAGTACGACGAGGACCCGGGCCCCGACGGCGGGGCGCTGGCCCTCGCAGAGTAGCCCACGAGGGCGCAGGAGCCACGAGAACGGCCCCTGCGCCCGCTTTTGGGCAAATACCCGCACAAGACAAAAGTGGGGCCAAGAACGGCCCCACAGGAGGTGACGCGCAATGATTCCCGACCCCGGCTACACCGACTACCTCGACCCGCGGCTGGCCTCGCCCGAGGAGCGCGACCCCATGCCCGCCGAGTACTTCGAGGGCTGCGTGCACGGAAGGGCGTGCCGGCGCATCCTCGAGCTCTTCGAGGGATCGGTCATCAACGAGGGCCGCTTCGGCTGGCTGAACGACCTCGCCGAGCGGCTGGGCTGCGGAGAATGTGGGGAGTACGGCGATGTGTAGCGATTTGATTGGCAGAAGGTTCGGCAGGTTGGTTGTGATCGGCCCAGCAGAGAAAACAAAGGCTCGGCAAAAGACCTGCTTGTGCCAATGCGATTGTGGAACGATTAAGGTGATACGACAGGACCATCTTATAAGCGGAGCAACAACTTCATGCGGTTGCTACAGAAGGGAATTCTCGGCTGCGCATGGAAAGAAAGTGTTGACAAAGCATGGCTGGTATGGGACGAGCCTGTATAAGCGCTGGATTGGAATGAGAGGGCGCTGCAACAACCCTAAGTCAGACATGTGGAAGCATTACGGTGGTCGCGGGATACGCGTTTGCAAGGAATGGAACGAAAGTTTTGAGGCGTTCCGTGACTGGTCCCTAGAGCATGGATATCGAGAAGATGCGCCTGCCGGTGCATGCACGTTAGACCGAATTGATACTAACGGCAACTATGAGCCGGATAATTGCAGGTGGATAAGCATATTTGAGCAACAAAGTAATCGTCGCAACAACCGCCTAGTCGAATTCATGGGCGAACGTTACACGATAGCTCAACTGGCTCGCATGTATGACATGTGCTGGGAAACGCTATCGGGCCGACTCGAAAGAGGGATGAGCGCCGAAGAGGCTGTTAGTAGGCCATATAAGCGGGTTCATCAATCTCAAACAGTAGTTAGGAGCGACCGATGAGCATCACTGACGAGCTGCGGGAGTACGCACTCGGATGGGACGAGAGAAACCGCGTGCGCTGTGACCTCACCGCCATCGCCGACCGCATAGACGCGGTGCACGCGAACCTGGAGCGCGAGAACGAGAGCCTGCGCCGCGAGCTTGACCGCGTGCTGGGCGAGCAGGAGGACCGCTACCGGGAAGGCTACCGGAAAGGCATCATGGACGGCTGCGCGTACTACGACGCCGAGCACACGGAATGCCTGCTCTCTGAACCTCACGGCTGGGTGGAGCTGCCCAAGGACGTGGACGGCGTGCCGATTCGCGTGGGAGACAAGGTCACGGAGCACGAGGACGGGCATACGTTCAAGGTGGACGGGTTCATGGATTGGGACGGCGAATGGTGGGTGTTCATGCGCGATGGGATTCAAGCGCCAGCAAGCAGGTGCACGCACTACCACGCCCCGACAGTAGAGGACGTGCTGCGGGGGTTCGCCTTGGAGGTCTGCGGAGAACCTGCGCTCACCATCCGCAGTGGCGTAGTGGAGGAGTACGCGAGCCGCCTGCGTCTGGCAGGTGAGAACTGATGCCCGCGCTGGGGACGTGCCCGGTCCACCTCGTCTGCGACCGCTGCGGTGCGGGCCGTCCGGTGTACCGCGAGCGCAACACGCTCGCCTACTACCAGGGCGGGCGCGTGGACCGGCTCTGGCGGGTGGACGATCGCGGCGCGACCGAGTGGGTCTGCGACCGCTGCCGAAGCGAGGCGCGCCAGTGAGCGCCGAGGAGCGCGTCGCCTTCGCGCGGCGGCTGCGGCGCCTCATGAGCGAGCGCGGGCTCACGCCCAAGGCGCTCTGTTGGGCGATGGGCTGGACGCCCGACAAGACCGACCGAATCAGACGCTGGATGAACGCGGCCTCGGCGCCGAGCTACGCGAGCCTGCTGGGCCTGCACTCGGCGCTGGGCTGCACATGGGAGGAGCTGATGGGGGAGTGAGCGCGATCGAAGAGCTGCGCCGCCTGCTGGACGAGCGTGGGGTGGAGTGGGACTACGGCATTACAGGCTCTACCACGACGAGGTTCAGCGTCCACGGGATAGAACTTACTTTTACGCCGATGCGCGATGGGCTTGTGTGCTCGACCATTCTGACCCCCGAGCAGGTCATCGCCGCGACGCTGGGTCCGTGCAGCGATTCGTACAGTTGCACGAACGATTGCACGAACAGTGAACGAACGGGGACGTGCAGGCTAGAGAACTTCGCTGATGTGCCGTTCAGTGTTGACTACGAGATGGAGGGCTACGACATGGGCAGCAGCAGGGACTACGCGACGCTTGCTGAGTGCAGCTCTTGTGGTGCCTACGTCATTGTGCCGCCTGAGTACCATCACGTGCTCACGTGCGACGGTAACGAGGTGTACCAGCCCTACCGTTTCTGCCCCAACTGCGGACGTCGAATCGAGGTGGAGTGATGGCTGAGTACGTGTGCGAGTTGCCCGTGGATGGCATGGCGAGCTTCATGAGCGGCGGCGAGCTGATACCAGTGCACGAGCGCATCGTGCGGTGCAGGGATTGCGAGCGCTACAGCGAGCACGAATGGATTATTGCAACCGACGTGAGCGACGTGTGCCATTTCTTCGGCGACGGCGTGAAGGTGGAGCCTGACGGCTTCTGCAAGTGGGGAGTTAGGAGGACGGATGGCTAAGCGCTACTTCTGCGACAGGTGCGGCAAGGAAATCAACATCGACAGCGACGGCTTTGCCCAGATGCATGTCTACAGTTGGAGCCGTGGCGGCGCCGAGCGGATGGAGTACAAGCCCGACTTCCGCCACCGCGACGGCTATGAGGACTTCATGCTGTGCGCCAAGTGCGCGAACGAGGTGTTCGGGCAGCTCGATGGGATGGAGGACGCATGAGCAGGCCGCACAACTGCCGCCATTGCGCGTTCATGTGCTGCGGCGATGCCAACTGGTGCAGCGAGCACGAGGAGGTCATGAGTGACATGCAGATTCTAGTGGCCCGCAAATGCCCCGATTGGCGCTGGTGCGAGATGGACGCGCTGACGATGGTGGAGTGGCACGAGCGCGTGCCGCAAAGCAAGAGGGCCGTCCTTGACGGACAGACGCGGTTGGAGGTTAGCGCATGAGCACGCTATCAGCCCAGTGCGACGAGCTGCGGGCCATGGCAGAGAGCGTGGGGCTTGCGATGCCGCAGTCGGCGACGCTGATGATGGAGGCCGCCGACACCATCTGGGAGCTGCGCGGGAGCGTGCACCGCGAGCGGGCCGAAGCCGCCAAGCTGCGGGAGCTGGTGAGGGACATGTTCGACTGCATCAGTCACGCGAACGAACAGGATTGGTTCTACTTTGAACGCGACGAGTCTGGGTGTGGCATGAGTTGCACAGTCAACGGAGAAGGTTGCGGATTGTGCGTGCTAGCTGACCGCATGCGCGAGCTGGGAATCGAGGTGACCACATGAGCACATTCGAGATTGTTAGAGGCGTCGAGGGCGACTGCCTCGTGCTTAATGACACACGTATTTGTGGGCCGAAGCCATGGGGCGGTGGTCGCATCATAAAGACCTTCCGCACAGATGGAGTCTACGAGGTTATCGACAAGGATGAGTACCGCAAGTTGATGGCCGAGAACGCACGCCTGCGGGAGCTTGTTAGTGACATGATGCGATTCTTCGAGGACGGTGATTGGTGCGACAAGTGCAATCACGCACGCGAATGCGATTCGCAGGAGCAGTACGAGGGTGATTGCCTGATGCGCCTCGTGTTCCGTGACCGCATGCGCGAGCTGGGAGTGGAGGTGGACTCATGAGCAAGGTAACGATGTATTACTGCGACGTTTGCGGGGCCGAGCTTCAGGGCAGCGAAGCGTACTCATGCAGCGTCCCAGTGATGATACACGTGATAAACGAGTACGGGGCCGAGGTGCGAAAGCGCATAGAGTTCAGGACGATGGACATTTGCCCCGATTGCCTAGACCGCGCCGCCATGATTGAAACCAACATTGGCGCTGTTGGCCCCGTTCACGGCGAAGGCGAGTACCACATGCGTGAGCTGGGAGTGGAGGTGGAGCCATGATCGTCGTGTACGCCATCGCCTCCGTGCTCTGGTGCTCGCTGGCAATCTGGTGGGCCGCTGGCGGTGGTCGCAAGTGAGGGACGTGAAGGAGACGCACCGCAGGCGCGACGCCCTGTACACCGGAGCGGAGACCCGATGGTCGCTGTGCTGCCGCATCGCGCACCTGGAGGCCGACATGCCGGGCGACGCCGAGCGCGTCATGGAGCTGGACGAGGGCACGGACGGCGCGACCGGGCGCTGCCGCTGCGGCGGCTGCGGCGCCGTCATCGACACGGCGGACCGCTACTGCCGCAGGTGCGGCGCGAGGCTGAGGCCCGCGAACAAGACGCGAACGAGCGCGAACAAGACGAGCGCGAACAAGTGAGGAGGCGCCCATGTACGGCAGCGCACGCGAGCTGTTCGGGGCCGCCATGGAGGCAGCCCGCGACGCGGAGCGCATCTCGCGGCAGCTCGAGGCGCTGGACGAGGGCTCGGAGGGCCTGACCGCCGGCGACTTCGAGCCGCGGGTCCGCAGGACGTCCGACCCCGGGCGCATGGCGAGCATGGTCGCGCGGCGCATAGAGCAGCGGGCCCGCCTCGAGGAGCGCCAGGACGAGGACTACCGCATCATCGACCGGGCCTGCGAGCTGCTCTACGGCCCCGACAACCACGGGGGCCTGTACGCCCTCGTCGGGTGGCCGGCGGATGCGATCTACCACCACTACCTCGCCCTGCGCACGTGGGAGGAGGTCGGCCGGATCATGGCCTACCACCCGCGCTACGTCAAGGAGAGGGTGGCATGGGCCATGGACCTCGCCGACGCCAACGGGGAGATGTGGACCCGGCTCGGACAGGGCATGGCGGAGGCATGAGGCGCGAACAAGACGCGAACAAGGCGCGAACAAGAGGAGGACACATGAAGCCAGACAGCACGACCGCCCTCGAGCGGGCGCTCAACTACGCCCTCGGGTACATCGACAGCCTGGCATGGAGCGCCCCGAACGAGAAGGCGCGAACAAGCGCAAGACAGGCCGCCGAGACGATCAGGGAGGCCCTGCTGCAGGCCCCCGCGAACAAGACGGGCGCGCCCTCCCGCGAGGAGCCCGCGAACAAGACGGGCAACCGAATGCACTACGGCCGCGACGCCCTCGAGCGGATCCTGTCGGAGCGGGCCCCGGCCCAGATGCGGCGGGTCGAGCGCCTGGGCACCGAGGCACAGGACACCTTCTACGACAGGCTCGACAGGGCCGTCTACGCCGCGGTCGAGCGGGGCCTGCTGGCGGCCCGGGTGTCGGCATGACCCGCGAACAAGACGCCGCGCGCATAGCAGACCTGATGGCGCGCACCGACCGGGCCGAGGCCGACGCGGCCCACATGGCCGTCCGGCGGGCGATCTCCCGCCTCGACGCCATAGCGCGCACCGGGCACACGGAGACGGCGCGCCGGCGGGCGGCCGAGGCGCGCGACGCCCTGCGGAAGATCAGGCTCTGGGGCCGCGGCGACTGGGACACGATACAGCAGGAGGCCAGGCAGGAGGCAAAGAGGCTCCTCGAGGACTGCTCCGAGGCATAGGCCCGCCCGCGAACAAGACGCCCGCGAACAAGACGCGACCGCGCCCGTGCGAACAAGACGCCCGCGCGATTGTGTGCTGGTTGTGTCGGTATGGCCCGACACATGGAGCGGGCCAGCCGGTATGGTAGTCTGGGCGCCAACGGCACCCGGGGGGTTAAAGGGGGGTGCCGGGAGGGCACCGACGAGGAGCCAGGGAGGCCCCGACGCGATCTGCGCCGGGGCCTCTTTTGTGTGCGGAAAATGTAAGGATACACCGACACGTCCCCGCCGCCGGTATAGGTATATACTAGCTGCAGGGCGCCGGCACCGGCGCAACGCGAACGAGAGAGGAGACCGACGATGGCCGCAAGGATCTACGGGACGAGGGCCGACCTGATGGCCGAGGAGATCGAGACCGCCCTGGGCGAGTACGCCGGCGACTTCACGGAGGAGGACTTCGACGCGATCTGCGACGAGATCGCCGAGTACCTGCCCGCCCGGCAGGGATACGCCCTCCGCCCCGAGTACGCCGACACCGACGACGGCACCGACCGCTTCTGGGCCCTCGTCTGGGGGATCCTGGAGGCCCGCGGCGAGGCCGCGAACGAGTAGCGCCCGCGAACAAGACGCACGCGAACGAGAGGAGACCACGATGGCGACACGCAAGAGGACACAGGCGGTGCGGGATACACAGGCCCGCTACGACCGCACGCATACCCGGCAGATCCCGCTGAAGCTGAACCTGGGCACCGACGCCGACATCCTCGAATGGCTCGACGGCAAGGAGAACAGGAGCGGCTACATAAAGCAGCTCATCCGCCGCGACATGGCTCTCCACCGCCCCGCGCCGGGCGACGACGCGACCGACCGCGAACAAGACGCCCGCGGCTGAGGATCCGGGAGACACGGCAAAAGCAGTGACACGGCAACAGGAAAGCAGGGGCCCCGCGCGGGCCCCTTTTCCATGCCCCGGCGCCCCCGCGAACAAGACGCCCGCCCCCGCGAACAAGACGCCCGCGCCCGGGAGGGGCGGCCGCCGGCGCCACGCACCCGGCGCGCCC
>CAMPCT010000004.1 GCA_946647055.1 uncultured Atopobium sp.
CGGAGCCGTACCCGGCCCGGGCGGCCCCGATTGGCCTTAGCGCGCAAAGAGGGGGTTGGTGACGAAGGGGTTGTCCCAGTCGTCCACGTCCTTCTCGGCCACGACTTCGGCAACGGCATCGATGTCTGGCGAGACGCCCAGCCCAGCTAGCCCGTCGAGGGCGCTCTCGAGCTCCGCTAGGATTGCCTGCCCGTGGTAGCGTCCCTCCGCACGGCGGCGCGCCGCGCTGGACAGGGCCGAAGGGTCCACAACAATCGCCTGGTAGAGGGCCTCGAGCTGACGGTCCCAGTCCGCCTCGTCCGCACAGACGAAGCCGGTGACGCCATCATCGATCGCCTCCCGGTAGGCATACGACGCCGAAGCGCAGGCTGGGGTGCCCACGATGCCCGCCTCGAAGACCTTGAGGGCGCTCTTGCAGTTGGTGAAGTCGTCCACGACCAGCGGCGCAATCACTGCGTCGCAGGAGGCCTGCAGGTACTGAAGGGTCACGTAGTCGACGGGTGGCATGGTGATGAGACGACCCTCCTCGACAAGACCGAGCAGCCCCTCGTCAAGCGTGAGATGGCCGCCCAGGAGCAGGCAGGCATCCTCGTGGCGTTCCAAGAGACGTACGAGGGCATCCCTGGCCAGTGCGAAGTCCGTCTGGTGGCTCGCCGTCCCGCTGAAGTAGCCAATGATGACGCGACCGTCCGCGCGGTCCCCAGCGCGCGTCTCGCAGATGCGACGTGCCACCGCGACCTGCTCGTCGTTAAGCGAGGAGTGCACCACGAAGGCGGGCTTTCTGGTCTCGTCCGCAAGCATCTGGGCAAAGTTGGGCAGCGGCGCGAAGAAGCAGCTCGTGAGCTCGGAGGCAAGGCGGAAGCGCTCGGTCACGCCCGTCCAGAAGTCACGCTCGAACTCGCTGGCCTTGTCCGTCGCCATGTCGCGGATGATGCGTGGGGCCGTCTTGGCGCCCAGGGCGTTGTCGTCGAGGCAGTAGGCGAGTGGTGTTCCCGCCTCGCGTGCGAGGCGGGCGAGTTCGACGAGTTCGGGTCGCGCGCGGCAACGGACAAGGACAATGCCCGAGGAGCGTGCGACGAGGTCGCGCACGCGGTCGTCGGCCAGCTCGTCGACGAAGAGCCAGATGCCACCCCACGAGGGAGACGCGACAAGGCGCTGCACGGTGTTGTAGCCAAAGTACCGGAAGGTCGCGTCGTCCCCGCAAAGGCGCTCGTAGACAAAGAGTGCGAGACGTCGTCCCTGGGCAAGCACGTCCTCGGCGTCCGACAGGCGACGCCCGAGCGCGTGGTCATCCCAGGGTCGGGGGGCGTAGGCAAGCTCCGGGCGCTCGAGCCCCCGAGTCGCGAGGAAGGCGTCCACGTAGTCACGGCGCAGCTCCGGATCCTGCGGCGAGAGGCGCTCGACCGTGGGGGAGGAGGGAGCCAGGAGCTGTGCGAGCAGGCCTCCCGTCGTGGCCGTCGTGGCGTGCGCGAGGCACCAGAGACGGGCTCGCTCGCCCACGGTCTCGCGCAGGCTGGGATCATCGACCAGCCTGAGCAGGGCGTCCTTCCACTCCTCCACGGTCGTGCAGAGGAGGCCGGTCTCGCCGCTGCGGATGGCGTGCGAGAGGGAGCCGACGTCGCTTGCGACCGTGGGGACACCCACGAGTGCTGCCTCGAGCCACCTGTTCTCGGACTTCGCCCGGTTGAAGACCGTGTCCTCGAGGGGGGCGAGGTTGACGTCGGCGGACGCGATGTGGGCGGGAAGCTCCGTCCAGTCGACGTAGGGCAGGCGGATGACGCGGTCCTCGAAGGCCGTGAGCTCCTCGGGAAGCTCGACGTCGCCGACAACCTCGAGCAGGACCTGGGGACGAAGCGCCATGACCTCCACGAGGGCGGGGAGGATCATGAGGAAGTCGGCATTGTGCGTGAGGCTCCCGCTGAAGAAGCCCAGCACCACGCTGCCATCCTCGCGGGGCCGTCGTGCGAGTCGGGCCTCCTCGGACAGGCGGACCATCTCCTGGGAGGCGACGTTGCGGTTGATGAGCGTGCGGGGGCAGGAGGCACCAAGCTCCTGGGCGAGCTGCCCCGTGCTGACGATGACGCCGTCGCAGAGGGCGAGGGTCTGTCCGGTGCGCGTGACGCCATCGTCGAAGACGGCCTTCTCCTCGGGCGCCATGGAGCGAACAAAGGGCAGGTCATTGGTGTAGCTCGTGCTCGTGACGAGGTCGTCGACGTCAAACCAGACACGCTTGCCCTGCTCGTGGGCGCGGGCAGCGAGCTGTTCGACGCCGGGCGTGTGCGGGCAGCGGTAGACCAGGAAGGCGTTGGCGCGGTCGGCGTCGGAGGCGCATGCGGCCGTGTAGTGCACCTCGTCGGTGGTGAGTCCCCGCAGCTCGAGCTGCTCGCGCTGGTGCAGGACCCGGTAGCGACGGAGCGTGGGGAGGTCTGTGCCGTTGACGAACAGCACGTCGACAGGCGGTGCTACAGGCGCGGGCTCGACCTCGGCCGGCACCTCCGCTGGCGCGGGCTCCTGCGGCCTGCGCACCGCCCCAAGAATCACGCGCTTGGCCTTGGAGGCAGCCCTCCTGAGGAGTCCCATGGCAGCTCCCTACACGTCGAGGGCGTGGTACGGGTTCCAGAAGCGGAAGAGCTTGCTGTAGTAGTGCTCGCCCAAGGTCACGTAGCGCTGCCAGCGGCCCAGGAAGATGCCGTGCTCGCGGCCAAAGCCGATGGCGTTTGCCCGGCTGGTCGAGGGCGAGCGCGTGACCGACTCGTAGTGGCGCAGGCTCGTGTCGAGCTGGAGCAGCACGGCGTAGCCGGCCTGCTGCACCTTCATGCAGAAGTCGATGTCGTTGTAGTTGACCGAGAGGGTCTCGTCGAGGCCCCCCACCTCGTCGAACACGGCGCGCTTGGTGAGCAGGCACGCGCCTGTCACGGCGGAGGCCCGGTGCGAGAGCATGTCGGTCTCGTAGTAGCCCCAGGTGCCGTCGGGCAGGCCCACGTCCAGGTGGAAGGGCCCAAAGCCGCGGCCCAGCCCCACGCCCACGTGCTGGTAGCTGTCGTTGGCGTAGAGCAGCTTGCAGCCGACCGCGCCGATGTCGTCGCGCATGCACGGCCCCATGAGGTGCTCGAGCCAGTCGGCCTCGATGACCTCGGTGTCGTTGTTGAGCATGAGGAGGTACTCGCCGCGCGCCGCCGCGAAGCCGTCGTTCACGACCTTCGAGAAGTTGAAGACGCCCCCGGTCTCGCTCGTGACCACGCGGATGCGGGGGTCACGTTCGCGCAGGCGCTCGTAGTAGGCAAAGGTCTCAGGCTCCGTGCTGTTGTTCTCGACGACGACGATCTCGAAGAGCGGCCAGCTGGTCCTCTCGAGGATCGAGCTGACGCAGGTGTCCAGCACGTCGGACGCGTCCTTGTTGGGGATGACGATGGAGACCAGGGGATACTCGTTGAGGCTATAGACCACCTCGCAGCGGCCTGGCATGCGCCTCTCCATCACGGCCGTCGCGCGGATGCCGCAGCGGTCCAGATGCCCCTGCACCGCAAGGCGCTCGGCTTCGAGGGCATAGGACTTCTGGCCCACGCCCTTGCCCGCCGTCGAGTTCTCGTGAATGCGCCAGTGGTAGAGGACGCGCCGCACGTGGTAGACGTTGCGCGCCTGCTCGCCCACCAGGAAGGTCATGTTGTGGTCCTGCGACCCGTCGAAGCGCCGGTCGGGCAGCTCGTCGAAGCCGTCCACGACGGACTTGCGCACGGTGAGCATGTGGCACACGTAGTTCTCGGAGCACAGCAGGTCGGGGTCCCAGTCGGGCTTGAGGAAGGGCACGATGTAGTGGCCGTCCTGAAGGTGGTCCTCGTCGCAGTAGATGAGGTCGGTGGTGGGGTAGTCGTTGACGCCCTTGGCGTACCAGTACAGGATGTCGGGCTCGAGGACGTCATCGTGGTCGAAGAAGGACAGGAAGTCACCGGTCGCGGCGCGAATGCCCGCGTTGGTGTTCTCGGTGATGCCGTAGTTGCCGTCGAGGGGGACGTGCCGTACGCGGGAGTCCCGCGCACAGTAGGCCTCGACCTCCTGGCGCAGGGCGTCGTCCTCGGGGCTGGCGTTCACCAGCAGCAGCTCCCAGTGGGGGTAGGTCTGGGCCAGCACCGAGTCGGCCATCTCGCGGAAGAAGTCGATGGGCGTCTTGAAGAGCGGCACGATGATCGAGAAGACCGGCTTGAGCGCGAGGTTGGGCACGGCAAGCTCCTGCAGGACGCGGTCGTTCCTGCGCATGCGGTGCTTGTTGAGGAACCAGTCCTCATAGCGCACGTCGCGGTCGGCGGGGGTGGCGAGCTGGGCCCACTGGTCGCGCAGCTGGGCGAAGCGCCACGGCTCGAGCTCTATGAAGCGCACGACGCCCGGGAAGCGCAGCTCGACGATGAGCGCGTCCAGCGAGGCGGGGACGCGCAGCGAGAAGGACGACGAGAAGCGTCGCTCGCTGGGATAGCGCGCGTCGCGGCGCAGGTGGGTGCCGAGGTCGACCCACTCGCGCGTGACGACCCTCCCGTCGAGGGAATAGGACACGACCTGCATACCGTCAGTGTCGAAGGTGACGGGGAAGGCCTCGGCGGCGCAGGTCACGAGCGTCTGGTCACCGTCTGCCACGATGGTCTTGACCTCGAGCGAGAGGCTCGAGAGCTCGGCGTCGATGTTGCGCACGCTGGTGGCGGCCTCGTTCTTGCGCAGCGTGTTGATCGACGACTGCAGGCGCGTTGCCAGGGGGTGGATGGGCAGGGGGGCGCTGACAAGCTCGTTGCCCTGCTCGTCGAGGGCGCGAGCGGTGAGGAGCTGCATCACGTTGAGGACGGGCGCGGTGATGACCCAGGCGCCCTCCTCCAGCGCGAAGACCTCGCAGGGCAGCTCGGTGTCGCCGACCTTGGACGAGGCGACTACCTGGGCGGCGTTGCCATAGGCGCGGACGAACACCTTGCCCGATCCGCGGGTGATCTCGCCTAGCTTGATTGTGCTGTCGGTCATGTTCGGTCCTCGCTTGTGCCTAGAGCAGCGGCTTGTAGTAGTGGTCGGGCAGGCAGATGACCTCGGCGTACTCGCGCAGGAGATACGAGCGGGCGAGCTCGCTGCGCAGGGCGGTGTCCTCCATGTGCAGCGTGAGGTCGTCCCGCGTAAAGCCCCGCTCGACGCGCGCGGGAGAGTGCTGGGCGATGCGCAGGCCCCGCTTGCGGGCCTTGAGGCAGAGGTCCACGCCCCAGAGGCCGTCGTCCAGGTCGCAGGTGACGCCGCCCAGCTCGTCGTAGGTGGCGCGACTCAGCGCGAGGCAGTCGCCGCTACCCGAGGAGACGTCGTGTGGGAGGACGGTGATGGCGCGGTCGGCGTTGAGGTCCTGGTAGAAGAACATGTTCTGGTGCAGGATGGAGCGGCTGTGGAAGGCGAGGCCGTTCTCGTGGTTGGTGCCGTCGGGGAAGACGGTCTTGGGGCAGGCGATGGCGACGTCGGGACGGGCGGCGCAGGCGACGAGCTGCTCGAGCGACGCGACGTCGCGAATCGTCGTGCCAGCGGCAACGAGCAGCAGGTAGTCGCCCGTGGCACCCCTGGCGGCCTTGGCCACATGGGTGGACGCCGGCTCCTCGCCGGACTCGGCGACAAGCACCTGCAGCCCCTCCCAGCCCAGCGCCTCGAGCGAGTCGACCGTGGCCACCACGTCATCGGGCTCGCCGGGTGCGACGACCGCGCTCAGCGAGGGATGCGTGACCAGGTCGTACACGGGCACGTAGCAGTGGGGCGAGTTGGGGAGGTCGTCCGCGCGGGCGGCGACCCCCAACCGCGCGAAGTGCTCCTCGATGGCGCGACGACCCGCCATGAGCGACTCGGGCTTGGCGGCACCGTCACCTGCGGTGGACGCGGCGTGGATGCGCCAGTGGTAGAGCATCCGGCGGGCGTGGTAGATGTTGCGCGCCCGCTCGCCGGCGGCAAGCGCCAGGCGATGGTCCTGGGCGCCGTCGTAGACGGCGGTGGGGCGGGGGAGCTCGTCGATCAGGCTCTTGCGCACGGTGAGCAGGTGGCACACGTAGTTGTTTGTCTCGAGGAACAGGACGCTCCAGTCGGGCTTGTAGAAGGGCTCGATGTAGTGGCCGTCCAGGAGCTTGTCCTCGTCGCAGTAGAGCAGGTCGGTCTCGGGGTACTCGTTGATGCCGCGCACGTACCAGTACAGCAGGTCGGGCTCGAGCAGGTCGTCGTGGTCGAAGAAGCTCACGAAGTCACCGGTGGCCACGTCGATGCCGGCGTTGGTGTTCTCGGTGATGCCGTAGTTGCGGTCGAGCGTCACCACGCGCACGCGCTCGTCGGCCGCGGCAAGCTCGGTGACCGCCCGGGCAAGCTCGACGTCCTCGGGCGTCGAGTTGACGAGGATGAGCTCGAAGTTGGGGTAGGTCTGGTCGAGCACGGAGCGGGCCATGTCGTGGAAGAAGTCGATGGGCGTGTGGTAGAGGGGAACCACGACGGAGAACTTGGGGCGGATGGCGAGGTCGGCCTGGGTGCGGCGCTGGATCTCGAGCTCGTCGGCGTTCGCGCGGCTTCCCTTGAGCCACGCCTCGTAGTCGGGGTCGGCGCCTTCGAAGCCAAAGGGGATGGCGTGCCAGTGGTTGAGCAGCCAGAACAGCTCATGGTTCTGGATGCAGATGAAGTTGGGGGCAAGGCCGCCCTCCGGGCAGGAGGCGGCGAGGCAGAACCAGGGGGCGTCCTTCTTGATGGGCACCGAGTACTGGACCGCGCGGTAGTGGACGCCCGGGTAGTCGGGGAACTCCTCGACGAGGTCGCCCAGCTTGATGGTCTCGCCGCAGACGATGGAGGCGCCGTCCGCGCCATAGGCCGAGAGCTCGACGGGCGGGGTCCCAGCCTCCGGGTCGACGACGGCAAAGAAGACCAGGGCGTGGATGAGGTCGCACTCCTCGCCCTTGGGGATGAGGCGCAGCACGTAGAGGGCCAGCTCGCTGGCAGTGAAGTCCTGGTCGCAGTTGCGCAGGCCCTTGACGTGCGGGTTCCTGAGGAGGGTGTTGGCCTTGGACGACAGTGCCGCCCCACGGGCGCTCACGCGGTGCCGCGCCTGGGCAACGACCTCGCCTGCGGCGTCGCGGGCGGTCACGGTGACGCGCTGGTCTGCGGAGAGGCCCGGTACCACGAGCGCCTTGCCGCCATCGTCTAGCAGGCGGACCTTCGCCGGGACCTCCGCGCCGCCCTTGGTGGTCGAGGTCGCCTCCCAGGAGGCAGCCTCGACGTCCGTCTCGAGGAGTGTGAAGACCTTGCCGTTGCCGCGCGTGGTGGTGGCGAACTTGATTGACATTGAGACCCCTAGCTGGTCGTCGTGTTCGATGGGGGAAAGTCCCCTCCTGCAAGATGATACCTTCTGGCGGCGAGGTGGGGCAGGCGATGCTCGTCGGATTATGCGCAGAGCCCCAATCTCCACCCAATACGTGCGTAAATGTGGTTTCATTGCGGTGTCGTATGGAGAGGACGCGCCTGTGAGGCTCAAGGACACATGTGCTCGGCTGCTGCTGGGGACCCTGCTCGTGCTGGGCCTCTCCCTGCCGCACGTGGCTCTGGCCGTGTCGATGATGCCCGATGACGAGGCCGTCTCGACCGAGGGCGGCATGGGCTACCTCCCCAGCAACGAACCCGTGCTCAGCACGCACGAGGAGGGGGAGGGGACCGACGAGCAACCGCCGCTGCGGGAGGCTGCCCCGCCGAGCAGCTACAGCTCGGTCGATGGGGGCCTCGTCACCCCCGTCAAGGACCAGGGCTCCTTCAACACCTGCTGGGCCTTCTCGTCGCTGGGGGCCATCGAGGCCTCGTCGCTTCTCAACGGCACGCTCCCGGGCGAGACGGCCGCAACCCTCGACCTCTCGGAGCGGCATCTGACCTTCTTCACCTACAACACCCAGCCCGACCCCCTGGGTGGGACGCGGGGAGACTCGACCGCCCCGCACAACTCGACCTATGTCGCGCGGGGTGGCAACGACCTCATCGCCACCTACACGCTCGCCACGTGGATGGGCGTCGTGCCCGAGGGCGCGGTGGGAAGCTACGACGACCTCCTCGACAACTTCGACGCGAGCAACCCCGCGCCCACCAACCTCGATCCCTCCCTCTCGCACAGCCTCGACGTGCTGCACCTGGCCCGCTCGCTCCGCATTCCCATGAAGGACGCCGAGGACGTCAAGCGCGCCATCATGAGCTACGGCGGGGTCTCGGTGGGCCTGTACATGAGCAACGCGAACCTCAACCGGACCACGGGAGCCTACCTCTGCAAGACGTCCACGTCGGCCAACCACGCCGTCCTCGTGGTTGGCTGGGACGACAACTACGCGGTCTCCAACTTCAAGGAGGGGGCGCAACCGTCGGCGCCCGGTGCCTGGCTGGTCAGGAACAGCTGGGGCACCACCTGGGGCAACGAGGGCTTCTTCTGGATCTCGTACGAGGACGTGGTGGTGGGCAAGCAGAACGCCACCGCCTATGCCGTGGAGCCGGCTGACGCGCGTGACAACATCTACCAGCACGACGGGTCCGCCTCGATGTTCTACAACTACGTGCGCACCGGCGGCAGCATCGCCAACGTGTTCACGGCCCGTGGCAACCAGGGCGGCACCGAGGAGCTCTCGGCCGTGGGCTTCGCGCTCACCAGCACCAACGTCGACTACGCGATCCAGGTGTACACGGACATCGCGTGGCTGGACGACCCCACGAGCGGCACCGCCCAGCTGGCGGAGCCGCAGACGGGGACGGCCACCTATGCCGGCTACCAGGTCGTCGACCTCGACCAGGCGATCGAGCTGGAGCAGGGCCAGACCTTCTCGGTGGTGGTGACGCTCACGCTCGCCAACCCGGGCGAGGGCCTGGGTGACGACGGCAACCTGGTGGGCTATGACGTCGACCGCACCAACCTCACCTCGCTTTACTACCGCTTCACCAATGAGGTCGAACCCGGCCAGAGCTACGAGCGAGACTACGACGGTGCCAACTGGAACGACCTGAGCGACGCGGAGACGGGGTCCCCCAACGAGTCGTACGACAGAGGCGACGAGGTCGTCTGCTCGGCCCGTCTCAAGGCCTTCACCGTGAACGTGGGTGGCACGGGCGAGCCCGACCCCAACCTCGAGCCGACGAACCCGCCGCAGGTCAGGCCCACCCCTGGCCCCGACTCCGGACCCGACCCTGACCCCGAAGTCGAGACCGTCCCTGTCTACCGCATGTACAACACGAGGACCTCGGAGCATCTCTACACCCGCATCAAGCGGGAGTACGACGCCTGTGGCGAGGGCTCCTATGCCGACTGGCGAGCCGAGGGCATCGCCTGGTACGCGCCGGCAGCGGGGACCGAAGGCGCGCGGCCCGTCTGGCGCCTCTACAACCTCGTGAGTGGCGACCACCACTACACCACGTCGGAGACCGAGCGCGCCCAGCTCCTGGATTCCGGCGACTGGCGTGACGAGGGCGTCGCCTTCTGGTCGGGCGGCGAGGTTCCGGTCTATCGTCTCTACAACGGCCGCCTCAAGCGGGGCCAGCACCACTACACCACCCGCTCGGGCGAGCGCAGCGTGCTCGTCGAGAGCCGGGGCTGGAGCGACGAGGGCGTGGGCCTCTACTGCGTGAGGAAGTAGGCTCGGGAGACGCCTACGACAGGCTGATCACGCAGAAGCCCTGGTATTCCTTACCGTCGGCACCGTCGCCGTAACAGTCGACCTCGATGAAGCCAAAGTCGCAGTGCTTCGTGAGGTCGATGCGGACGACGACGCTGCCGTCCTCCTGGATCGTCGAGCCATACCAGCGGACGTCGTCCTGGCCGTCATCGACGCTCCAGACGGGGAACGAGTAGGAGTCGTAGCTTGCGCCGTCCTGGGGGTGGAAGGTGACCTCGAGCACGGGGCCGTGGTCGCCTTCGACCGTCTGCGCGGTGAACACGCCCTCCTCGGCCACGTCCAGGAACGTGCCGGCGTCAATCGTGTCGAGGAAGCGGATGCCGATCTGGTCGGCCGGGCGCGGCGTCGGGTTGTCGATGAGCTCCTGGCTGACGTCGTCGCTCGTCAGCTCGATCTGCTCGGTGTCGTACCACTTGGAGAGGCTGTCGGACATCCTCAGCCTGATGTCGAACGAGTAGGTGCCGGGCTCGTAGCCAAACAGGCTCAGGGGGAAGGACACCTGGCTGGTGCCGTCCTCGAGCTCGTTCATGACGAAGTAGGTCTTGCGGTCCGACGTGGAGCTGGTGACGATGCCAAAGATGTAGTCGTAGTCCCAGCTCTCGCGCACGTTGTCCAGGATGGCGATGTCGACGCAGCCGGTCTTGTCGTTGTAGGTCGCCTGGACGTTGCGCACCGCCTCCTCGCCCAACCTGTCGTCGAAGAAGCTCGTGCCCTGGGTGATCTGGGTGTCGAACTCCTCGAGGCCCAGTTCCTCGGCGAGGGTCGGGGTGGACGAGAAGAGGTTGGTGCCCAGGCCCAGGCGGTCGCCCTCGATGGTGGCGCCGAGCGACGCCACGACCGTGGGGAAGTTGTCCATCGAGCAGTACACGCGCGTGTCCGTGGTCTGGCGCTCCGCGGCGGGGTTGATGAAGGTGGTGTAGATGCGACGGCCCACGCTCGGGTCCATGTCATCGGTGAAGTCGTGGTCCATCGTGCAGTGGTCGCCCACCACGACGATGGTCGTGTTCTCGTAGAAGTCCTGCTCCTGGCACCAGCGGACGAAGTCGTAGGCCTGGCGGTTGGCGCAGGCGAAGGCGTTGGAGTAGCGGTCGCCGGGGAAGTCGTCCTCGCAGAGGCTGCAGATGTAGCCGTCCTCGGCGTGCGTGTCCACGGTGAGCATGGTCAGGTTGAAGGGCTCGCCCGCCTCGGCGAGCTCGAGCAGGTGCGCCTTGGCGTTGTCGTAGAGGATGTAGTCGTCGTAGCCCCACCAGTTGCGCGAGTAGTCCGCGGGGATCTCGCCTGCGGCAAGGGAGTAGTTGTAGTCCCAGAGGGTGAAGTCGCCGTGGTCGACGAAGTACTTGTCGCGGTCGCCGAAGGCGGCGTCGGTGCCCAGCAGGAAGTAGTTGTGGTAGCCGGCGTCCTGCAGGACCTCTCCCAGCGTGGCGATGCCGGGGATGAAGCCCTCGGTGACCGAGAGGGTGCTGGCGCGCACCTTGAGGGGCAGGCCCGAGGTCTGGGCGAAGAGCCCGCCCATGGTGTAGGTGGCGCCAAAGAGGGCGTAGCCGCCGTTGAGGACGCCGTCCTCGCCGCTGAAGGTCTCGTTCTCGAGGCCCAGCTCGGTGAGCTCGGGGATGATGTTCTCGGGCTTGGCGCCGCCGTGCTCGGCGTCGGAGTAGGTCATCTCCATCGACTCGACGAAGAGGAAGATGAGGTTGCGTCGCTGCTCGGGGAAGGTTATCTGGACCTCGGCCGGGTCGGCGTAGTGCTCCTCGATGAAGGTCGACTCGGTCCCCTGGCTCTCGACGTACTCGCCCAGGCCGATGGTGTGGAAGAAGTAGGCGGCCGAGCCCGCGATGACGAGGACCGCGGCGAGGGCGGTGACCTTGCGCACGACCGAGAGGGCCTTGGGCGCCTTGCGCAGGGCGAGGCTCAGCACGACTGCCAGGGCGATGGCCAGCGCGGCGAAGGGAACCGTGTGCATGAGGCCGCTGCGGATGGTCTCGGGGTTGGTGCCCGTCAGGTCGGCGCCCATCGTGTAGAGGAGCTCGTCCATGCGCAGGTTGCCCCAGTTGAGGAAGACCCAGTCGACGAGCCGGAACGTGAAGGCGGCAATGCCGAGCAGGACTGCCCATAGCACGACGAGGACGGCGTGCCCGACGCCCGTGCGCGTGGTTGCGGGGGTCGTGTCTGTGGTGGCCTTGAAGTGCTGTGCCATGTGCCGGCCTCCTCGTGTGCGGGTTACGAGAGGTTCATCACGCAGGTGCCCAGGAGGGTCTTCTCACCGCCGTTGTCACCGTAGACGTCAAACTCGACGATGCCCCACGTGCCGTGCTGGGACAGGTTGAGGCGCGTGCGGTAGGAGCCGTCCTCCTGGCGCTCGGAGCCGTACCAGACGATGTCGTCCTGGCCGTTCGACCAGCTCCAGGTGGGGAGGGCGAGGCTCTCGTACGAGGCGCCGTCGGCAGGCGTGTAGGTGACCTCGATGACGGGGCCGTCGTCGCCGTCGACCACCTGGGCGGAGAAGTCGCCCACGCCGGTGATCCTCGTCATGTCGAGCGTGATGTCCTGTGCCGTGCGGGTCTCGTTGCCAATGCGATGGCCGATGCCGATGTTGGTCCAGGAGATCTCGACGTCCTGCGTGTTGAACCACTTGGGCAGGCCGTCGGCCATCATCAGCCAGACCTCGCAGGTGTAGGTCCCGTCCTCGAAGTCGAACAGGTCCATGGGGACGGAGGCCCGGTAGACCCCGTCCTCCTCCTGGAGGGCGAACTGGACGAACTCCCCGGTCTCCGCCTGGGTGGTGGTGCCATAGACGAAGTCGTAGTTCCAGTCCTCGTTGATGTCACCCAGGACCGCGACGTCGATGCAGCCGGTCTTGTCGTTGTAGGTGACCTGCACGTCGCGGTTCGCCTCCTCGCCCAGGGCGCTGTCAAAGAAGGCGGTCTTCTTTGCGAGCTGTGCGTTGAGCTCGTCGCGGCCCATCTCCTCGGTGAGCGTGGGGGTGGTGGAGAAGAGGTTTGTGCCCAGGCCCAGGCGGTCGCCCTCGATGGTGGCGCCGAGCGCGGCGAGCACTGTGGGGAAGTTGTCCATGGAGCTGTACTGGCGGGCCCCGGTGCCCTGGCAGCTGACGGCGGGGTTGATGTAGGTGGTGTAGATGCGGCGCTCGAAGCCCTCGGCGATGTCGTCCGCATAGTCGTGGTCCATCGTGCAGTGGTCGCCCACGATGACGATGGTCGTGTTCTCGTAGAAGTCCTGCTCCTGGCACCAGCGGACGAAGTCGTAGGCCTGGCGGTTGGCGCAGGCGAAGGCGTTGGAGTAGCGGTCGCCGGGGAAGTCGTCCTCGCAGAGGCTGCAGATGTAGCCGTCCTCGGCGTGCGTGTCCACGGTGAGCATGGTCAGGTTGAAGGGCTCGCCCGCCTCGGCGAGCTCGAGCAGGTGCGCCTTGGCGTTGTCGTAGAGGATGTAGTCGTCGTAGCCCCACCAGTTGCGCGAGTAGTCCGCGGGGATCTCGCCTGCGGCAAGGGAGTAGTTGTAGTCCCAGAGGGTGAAGTCGCCGTGGTCGACGAAGTACTTGTCGCGGTCGCCGAAGGCGGCGTCGGTGCCCAGCAGGAAGTAGTTGTGGTAGCCGGCGTCCTGCAGGACCTCTCCCAGCGTGGCGATGCCGGGGATGAAGCCCTCGGTGACCGAGAGGGTGCTGGCGCGCACCTTGAGGGGCAGGCCCGAGGTCTGGGCGAAGAGCCCGCCCATGGTGTAGGTGGCGCCGTAGAGGGCGTAGCCGCCGTTGAGGACGCCCGAGTCTCCCGCGAAGGTCTCGTTTTCGAGGCCCAGCTCGGTGAGCTCGGGGATGACGTTCGCGGGCTTGCCGCCGCCATGCTCGGCATCCGAGAAGGACATCTCCATGGACTCGACGAAGAGGAAGATGAGGTTGCGCCGCTGCTCGGGGAAGGTGATTTGGACCTCGTTGGGGTCGGCGTAGTGCTCCTCGATGAAGGTCGAGACGGTGCTCTGGTTCTCGACGTACTCGCCCAGGCCGATGGTGTGGAAGAAGTAGAATGCGGAGCCCGCGATGACGAGGACCGCGGCGACGGCGGTGAGCTTGCGCACCAGCGAGAGGGCCTTCGGCGCCTTGCGCAGAAGGACGCTGACGAGGACGGCGACGGCGATGGCCGCGACCACGAAGGGGATGGTGTGGGCGAGGCCGCTGCGGATGGTCTCGGGGTTGGTGCCGCTGAGGTCTGCCGTCATGGTGTAGATGAGCTCGTCCATGCGCAGGTTGCCCCAGTTGAGGAAGACCCAGTCGACGAGGCGGAACGTGAAGGCCGCCACGCCGAGCAGGACCGCCCACAGCGCGACGAGCACGGCGTGGCCGAAGCCCTGCTTGGGCTCGGGAGACGCGGGGGCGGCGCCTGCGAAGTGCCTGCCCCTCGTGGTGTTGTCGTTGGCGCCCTTTGCCATGTGCTCACTCCCCGGTGTGCCGTCGTGCGAAAGAAATGCGGTATTTTGTCGCAATTTGATAATTATGTCACTCTTACCTGCGGCTCAACGATAATCGTTGCGTACTACACGGTATCGCCCCATACAGGGAGAGGGTGTCCAATGGCACAGAGGCAGGAAACGGGCTCGGGCGGCAAGCTCAAGGCCATCCTGCTCGTCACCACGGTGCTCAAGTACGGCCTCTCCCTCGCGCTGCTGGTCGCGGGCACCCGGGTCACGGGAACCGTCGAGTTCCTGCTCGCCGGCGTGCTCGAGGTCGTCGCCATTGCCATCCTCACCAACTGGCTGACCGGCCGCTTCGCACCGGCGGGATACCTCGTCAACGGCGCCCTCATGCTCGTGCTCAACTTCCAGGCCGCCATGCTGGTCTTCGCCTCCAGCTACGTCACCCCCATCATGCTCTCCAACCTCTTCAATCTGGAGGACCTTGCAGGGCAGGCCCAGACGTACACCGCGGCCGTCGCGGCGGTCGTGGTCGCGAGCCTGCTGCCCGTGACCGCGATTCGCGTGCCCGCGCTCGACAAGGCCGCCTACGGCATAGGCGTCGCGGCCCTGGTCGAGCTCGTGGCGCTGCTGGGGGTTGGCGTCTGGGCGGCGCCCATCGGGAGCGCCATCGACCTCAAGGGCAAGTGGGACCAGTACAACGCCTTCCTCGAGCAGTCCGCGGCCGCCGTGACGGAGGGCGGGGGCGCCGCCTCGCCCGAGATGGTCCAGGCGTACTACCGCGAGACCATCCCCAGCGGGCGAGAGAGGCCCGTGGGGCTTCCCGATCAGCCCAACGTCATCGTCATCTTCACCGAGGGGCTCTCGCAGAGCATCGTCGACGACGAGCGGGGCATCATGCCCAACGTCGCCCGCTACGAGGAGACGTCGCTCAGCTTCGTCAACTACTACAACCACACGGCGGCGACCTACCGCGGCGTCAACGGCCAGCTCTACTCGGGCTTCCAGCTGAACGACTTCGATGCCAACTCCCTCATCTCGCTGCAGTCGATCCTCGATGACCGCGGTTACAGCACGACCTTCATCAACCCGGAGCCCGAGATGCCGGAGTGGTGCGAGTTCCTGGACCGCCTTGGCTTCCAGGAGGTCGTCTCCACGAGCTCGACGGGGACGTACTCCCTCAAGGGCAACAAGATGTCCGACTACGAGGCCTACCAGACCCTGCAGGCCGTGGTGGAGGACGAGGCGCAGTCCGGGAATCCCTTCCTCGTATGCATCTACACCTTTGGCACCCATGCCACCTACGACTCCCCGGACGTCGTGTTTGGCAATGGCGCCGACCCCGAGGTCAACAAGTTCTACAACTGCGACTACCAGTTTGGCCAGTTCATGGACTGGTTCGAGCAGAGTGGCCTGGCAGACGACACCATCGTCGTGTTCACGGCGGACCACGCCACCTACCGCGACCTCGGGTTCATGGGCTCCTTTCCCTACTACGAGCGCGAGCACTACTTCCTGGATGCGATTCCCTGCTTCTTCTACTATGCCGGGGTCGAGGCCGAGCAGGTGGACGTGGGCGGCAGGAACTCGCTCGACTTCACGCCGACGCTCCTGGACTACCTCGACGTCAGCGCCCCCAACTGCTTCATGGGGGAGTCCCTCTTCCTCGACCCCAACCCGGTGGAGGCCCCCGAGGAGGGGCTCGTCCCCATGGACATGGTCTACTTCGACGGGATGGACGTCTCCACGACGTCTGGCTCCGACATCGACGTGATCAACGAGGATGCGGACGAGTACGACCTCTACATGGAGGAGATCATGGACTACGTGGCGGTGTCGCGAGTCCCCCTCGAGGCCTGACGGATCGCCAATGGCCGATAGTGAGCTTCAGAAGCCATTCAACCATTCCCCAGGACACTTATCATGAGAGGCTAGGACAGGCTTTTCAAGGAAGGATGGTGCTCGCATGGGCAGGATGAGGTCGATGCTGGCTGGTCTTGTGGTGCTGCTGCTGGTCTTGGCGCTGACGCCGTTCCAGGCGCTGGCCGATGACGGCCCGCTCGACAGCGAGCAAGGCGCGGGGGACGAGGAGGTGCCGCTGGGCGTCATCGTAGATGGGGATTCCCCGGAGGAGCCGCTCGGAGAGACGACGGTGATAGACTCGCTCACGTTCTCAAGCATCGGAGCCGTGCTCGTTCCGGGACAGACCTATTCCTCCGAGGCGCGGGTGGACAAGGGCGATCCAAACTATTCCAACGTGACGATCGTCCACGAGTCCTGGGCGTTCAAGAACGGGCAGCCAACAAACATCCCCAGCGGGTACACCCCGGCTGGCGGTGGATACCCCTTCGATGGTCCCGACCCCAAGGAGCCAGTCATCTCCCCCGAGGAGATCGAGGCCGCTGGCTATCAGAACACGTGCTGGTATCGGCTGGTCATCAAGACGCTGCCTGGCTACGAGATCTCAAACACCATGACCCTCACCTATGCGGGCAAGACCTACCACGGACGGCTGATCTGGAGGAACGGGCGCGACTTCGTCCTCGTGTTCGACGACTTCACGACGAAGGTCGCCTATCCCGTCCCGCTCTACCGCATGTACAACACCAAGACGAGCGAGCACCTCTGGACGCGCAACAAGAAGGAGTACGACTCCGCCGGTTCCGGTAGCTACGCCGACTGGAGGGCCGAGGGCGTGGCTTGGTATGCGCCTGCCTTTTCGGGGAAGCCGGTGTACCGCCTGTACAACACCAAGTCTGGCGACCATCACTACACCACGAGCGCTGCCGAGAAGGCCAGCCTGCTGTCCAGCGGGCAGTGGCGCGACGAGGGCGTCGCGTTCTACAGCGCCACCAAGTACGACACCAACACCATCAAGGTCTACCGCGTGTACAACGGTCGCCTCAAGCGCGGCCAGCACCACTACACCAAGTCCGCCACCGAGCGCGACAGTCTCGTGAAGAACAGCGGCTGGAAGGACGAGGGCGTGGGCTTCTACGGGTACTCCTCCGCCAAGCCCAAGACCGTGTAGGGCCTAAGCCGACGACCTAAAAGAGCAGGGAGGGGGACGGAGGGACGAAACCTCCGTCCCTTTGTCCCATCCTTGCGCCTGCCCTGCCCCTATACTGGTTCGTACATCTGCAGCGCGTCCAATGGAGACACAACATGAGCAGTCGATGCGGAAGACCAGCCGTCCTTGCCGTGGCCCTTACGGCCCTGCTGGTGCTCGTTCCCGGTCCCGCCCTCGCCGAGGACGAGAGCCTCCCCGCCGAGGAGCCCATCGTCCAGGAGGCCCCCGACCAGGAGGTCGAGGAGGGCCAGGGGCTCGAGGAAGAGGCGACGGAGCAAGGCGAGCAGGACGACGTCCAGGAGCCTGCCCCCGTCGAGGAGGAGCCTGTCGCCGATGCCGACGGGCAGGCTGAGCCTGTGGAGCCCGAAGCGCAGGACGCCCCCGAGGAGGCGACGCCCCTGACCGCCGCCCCCGCAGGGGCCGAGGAGCCTCCCGCCGCCGCACCCCAGGACGGCTGGGTGCAGGAGGGCGGCGCGTGGTGCTACTACGCGAACGGCGTCAAGAAGACCGGCTGGCTCGTCACCTCGTCGTCTCCCACCGGCGCAAGCCATGGCCTCCAGCGTTGGTGGCTCAAGGGCGACGGCACCCTCGCCATGGACGAGCTCGTCCAGACCGGTGCCAGCAGCTGGGCCTACGCCCGCCCCGAGGGCTACGTCGTGCGCGGGCGCTACGTCGCCACGAACGGCTACGTCTACCTGGCCGACAACAACGGCAAGCTCGCCGGTCCCGGCTGGCACGTGAGCAACGCCTATGGTCAGGGCACCCAGCGCTACTACATCGACCCCACGGCCCGCGCCTGCGTGCCAGGCTACTCCGCGGACGGCTGGGCGCACTACACCCGTCCCGAGGGCTACGTGGCGCGCGGCAAGTACAAGGCGGCCGACGGCAACGTCTACCTGGCCGACAACAACGGCAAGCTCGAGAAGGACGGCTGGGTGGTCTCCAAGGCGTATGGCGACGGCCTGCAGCGCTACTACGTCGAGCCGTCCGCCCACGCCTGCGTGCCGGGCTTCTCGGCGTCTGGTTGGGCGCACTACACCCGTCCCGAGGGCTACGTCGTGCGCGGCAGGTACGCGACGGGCAAGCTCGTCTACTTTGCCGACGGCAACGGCAAGCTCGCCGGCCCCGGCTGGGTCGTCACCAACGCCTACGGGCAGGGCACCCAACGCTACTACATCGATCCCACTGCGCACGCCGCCAAGGTCGGCCTGGGCAACGTGGGCAGCTGGTGGTTCTACACCCGTCCCGAGGGCTATGTCGTGCGCGGGCGCTACGTGAGCGGCAAGGACATCTACCTTGCCGACAACAACGGCCGCCTTCCCAACCTGGGCAAGGACGGTTGGGTGGTCACCAACAAGTACGGCCAGGGCACGCAGCGCTACTACATCTACGACAAGACCCACGCCGCCAAGGCCGGCTACTCCACCGACGGCTACGCCCACTACACCCTTGACGCGGGCTATGTCCTGCGCGGCAAGATGCAGCTGGGCGGGGGCGTCCTCCTGGCCGACGGTGACGGGCGCCTGGCCACCAAGAAGGGCTGGCTCGTCACCAGCGCCTATGGTGACGGCGAGCAGAAGTACTACCTCACCGCCTGCTGCACGGGCGGGCTCGTCGGCGCCAAGACCGGCAAGTTCACGCAGGGCCCCAACCTCATCTATGGCTATCCCAACAAGGGCTACGTGGCGCGCAACACCAACGTCACCCTGGGTGGCATCGTCTACCGCGCAGACGCCAACGGAGCCCTCCAGAGCACGTATCCCGCCGTCATCAACAACATGGCGGTGCGGGCGCAGGGCTTCTCCAGCTCCACCGGCTGGCTCATCCTGGTCGACCTGACCCACACCAAGGTTTGCATCTTCCGTGGCTCCAAGGGCAACTGGTCGCTGTACAAGTGGTTCAGCTGCTCGGTGGGCGCCCCCGAGACGCCCACGGTGAGGGGCACCTTCCGCGTGGGCGGTCGCGGCTACAGCTTTGGCGAGGAGAAGGGCTACTCCTGCTACTACTACACGCAGTTCTACAGCGACTACCTCTTCCACTCCGTGACGTACTATCCCCACACACGTACCATCCTGGACGGGCGCCTCAACGCGCACATCTCGCACGGGTGCATCCGCCTGAACATCAACGACGCCTACTGGATCAACCAGAACATCCCCTCGGGGACGACGGTCAACGTGTTCTAGGGGGTGCCCATGAGGGTCTCGGTCATCTGCACGTGCTTCAACAAGGGCGCCTGGATCGCCCAGGCGCTCGACGGGATCCTCGCGCAGGAGTGTCCCTTCGACTACGAGGTCATCGTGGTCGACGATGCCTCCTCCGATGACTCGCCCCAGATCATCCGTGCCTACGAGGAGCGCCATCCGGGCGTGGTCAGGGGCGTGTTCCATCCACAGAACCAGGGGATCACGAGGACGTGGCTCGAGGTCTGCGAGCTGGCGGGCGGCGACTACATCGCCCGCTGCGACGGTGACGACTACTGGTGCGACCCGCACAAGCTGCGCAAGCAGGTGGAGGCGCTGGAGGCCAGCGAGGACTCGCGCTGGTGCTCGACCGACTTTGACATCGTGACCGCGCAGGGGGACCTCGTGCGAAGGTCCGCCCTGGTGAGCGGCCTGTACCCGCGCATGACCTCCTTCGAGGAGCAGCTCGCCCTCAAGGGCATGACCATGTCGTCCACCTGGCTCGTGGACCGGGAGCTCATGCTCGAGGTCAACCGCGCCATCGCGGCAGATGCCGTCGACGACACGTTCAACATCCAGCTCGAGCTGTTCATGCGGACGAAGCTGACGTTTCTGGAGGACAGCACGACGGCCTATCGCCTTTCCGAGGAGTCCGACTCGCACTCGAGCGACCTCGGGCGGATGGCGCGTCGCATCGAGCGCCTGGAGCAGACGCAGCTCGAATACCTCGAGAAGAACGCGGACGGCATCGACTGGCCCACGCTCGCCAGGCTCCTCATCGCCAAGAACAACGAGCGCGAGGTGACGATCTATCGCCTGGAGGGCGAGCAGAAGGTCGCGACGTCGGAGTACCTCTCGTCGGTCGAGGCCGACCGCGACGCGCTGCGCGCCGAGAACGAGCGCCTGCTTGCCGAGCTGACGGGCGAGATAGAGAAGCTACGCGCCGAGAACGCGCGCATCTATGACGAGCTGTCGGGCATGGCCAGGGACCTGATGGACCAGCTGCGCAGTACCGAGGCCGAGCGCGACGAGCTACGCGAGGGCTACCAGGCCGTCGTGGAGTCGAAGCGCTGGAAGCTCGCCTCGAAGGCGGCGCGCCTCCTGCGAAAGGACCGATAGGAGCCGCTCCATGTCCGAAACGGCCTAGTCCTCGTCGGCCGCGGGCGGCTCGGAAAGCTCCTCGTACTTGCGCACCAGGTAGTCGACCGTGCGGCGGGCGGCCTCGCCGGGATAGGCCCAGCCCTCGCGACGCGCCTGGTCGCGACCCACGCGCAGGCCCTCGTTGTGCATGACGTCCTCGATGACCTCACGCATCCGGGGGAACTGGTCCTCGGAGAGGGGGATGCCCAGCTTGGGGAAGACCGAGAAGCGCCACTGGGGCTCGTCGAGCCAGCAGGCGTCGTAGATGGCGTCGTCGAAGTTGCCCTCGGTGTAGATGACGGGCTTGTCGAAGATGAGCGTGTAGTCGAAGATGACGCCCGAGAAGTCGGTGATCATCACGTCGGCCCTGCTCAGGACCTCGAAGTTGTCGTTGTCGAAGTTCCAGGAGATGTCCTTGCCGTCCGGGTACTTGGCCATGAGGCCGTCGAGGACCTCCTTGTCGGACGTCTTGGACTGCGGGTGCGGGCGGACGATGACCTCGAAGCCGGTGTCGAGCAGCGCGTCGATGATGCGCTCGCCGTAGACGGTGAGGATGCCCGCGGGGCCCCAGGTGGGGGCGAGCAGGACGACCGGGCGCTCGTTGGTCACACGTGGCGCGTTCTTGACGCGCTCGAGCATGCTGTCCATGTAGGTCACGCCCACCAGCTCGAGCTCCTTGGCCGGGAGCCTGCGCTTGCGCTCGAGGGTGCGCACCTCGCGCTCCATGAATCTGCCGCCCATGAGGATCGCGTCGTAGTAGTCGATGCCAAACATGCGGTAGCCCACCGAGGTGCCGGTGGTGTGGAAGGTGTGCACGTACCAGTCGACGTCCTTCGAGCGCTTCCACTGGTAGACGTCGAGGCCGGGGGTGGTCGCCAGGCACACGTAGGCGCTCATCATGTTGAGGCGGGCGAAGGCCTTGTTCTGGTCGCCCACGCAGCGGGCGTGCACGTGCTCGTAGGGCTTGTCGAGGGAGGGGTCGTCCTCGGAGCAGGTCCAGTACTCGACGTCGATGCCCCGCCGCTCGAACTCGTCGCAGATGGGCTCGAAGACGTTCCAGTAGCGCTTGGACTCGGCAAAGATGACGTAGGGCATCTTCTCGGAGGAGGCGTCCTTCACCCGGCCACCCGAGAGGAGGAACTTGGCCTTGATGATGACGCGCTTGAGGAAGAAGTACCCGGCGCTCAGGAGGCCGATGAACAGCGTGAAGAGCATGCTGCCCGTGCCGGGGTCGATGTAGCTGGTGAGAAGGGATGCGTGCATGTCGTGGTTGCCTTTCGGGGCTAGTCGAGCGCTTGCCAGCAGTTGGGGTCGAACACGTCGCCGGAGACCGCGTAGACGCGCTGGTCCGACGTGTCGAACTCCGAGAGGCCCTCGTGGTCCTTGGCCATGTTGTGACGGGACGTGGTGACGAGCTGCGGCTCCTGCTTGCCATCCATGGTGATGGGGTTGCCGGTGAAGGGGTTCGTCGGGTTGTCCACGATGCCGTCCATGACCAGGACGGGGACGTCCGACACGGTCATGAACTCGTCGTTCGTCGTCAGCGGTCCCGTCGCGCCAAAGTCCTTGACGAGGAGCAGGGCGTTGAGGCGCTCCACGTCGAGGCCCGGGTTGTAGATGAGGTTCGGGAAGTTGCGCAGGTCGTAGCCGTGGTCGGACACGATGATGATGCGCGTGTTGTCCCAGGCGCCCGAGGCGCGCAGCTCGTCGAGCCAGGCGCAGACCTGGATGAGGGACGCCATGTTGATGTGGTAGTGCGGTATCGACCGCTCGTCCGTCATGTCCAGGGAGACGCCGTTCACCGTGAAGCGGCTGTAGTCCTCGAGGTCGTCGTTGTGGAGGAAGAGCGCGGGCTCGTAGTCGGGGAGCTGCAGGAGCTCGGGCGAGTGCGTCGTGTCGTTGTGCAGGAAGAAGAGGTTGTCGCTGGAGTCGTCGACCACCTCGACGATGTTGCCCAGGTTGGTGAGGACGCTGTAGTTGTTGAGGAAGACGTTGCTCGCGGCGTGGTTGACCAGCGTTGAGTAGTACACGCCGTCATCGTAGATGATGTGCTGCAGCGCCGCAGGCGCCACCTTGAGGACGCTGTAGAAGAAGAGGTTGCGCTGGAAGTTCTCGTGCAGGACCTCGGTGTAGTTGCCCAGGTAGTTCTTGTAGGCGCCGACGGTGCGGTAGGCGTGGACGTTCTCGTAGCCGTCGTACATGGTGTAGTTGGGGTCGTTGTCGGTCCAGTCGAGGCGCGGCACGTCGGTCATGGTGATGTTGAAGCCCTCGTCCTCGAGGATGGCCGGGAGCACCTGGAGGGCCTCGTTGGTCTTCTCGTCGACGGTCATGTCGGGCCGGGTCTTCATGCCCGCGAGGGAGTACTCGTAGCCGCCATAGAGGGCGGGGGCGCTGAAGAGGGTGTGCCCGCCATAGGCGAGGGTGTTGGGGTAGTAGGTGAAGCCCTCGAGGCTCTCGGCGAGCTCGGGCCGCTCGTTGAGGATGTAAGGCAGGAAGCCGGTGAGGCCTCGGTCGAGGAAGAGCACCACGACGTTGCGGCCGCCCGTCGAGACCTGCGCGATGGGGAGGATGTTGCCCTCCTCGTCGAACATGGGGTCTGCATAGTCGGTGGTGGCCGTGCGCGCGTCGATGGCGGCCTGCTCCTGGGCGGCTGCGACCTGGCTGATGGTCATGATGTTGGGAACCGAGGTGGCCACGAGCGCGCCTGCGAGCACGCCCAGTGCGGTGCGCACGAGCGTCGGCTTGAAGTGGTGCGCCACGAGGAGCGCCACGATGGCCGTGGCCCCCAGCCCCAAGTTCACGAGGGACTGCTGGCGCGTGGGCATGGGCAGGTCCTCGAACAGGAGGCCGCTCGTGATGATGCCCAGCTCGCGCCCGGCGAAGTAGTTGACCAGGGCGGCGCCGACGATCACCAGGTAGACGGTGATGACGAGGCGCCTTCCCGCGGCGTCGGAGAGGTAGAAGTACACGCCGCCCCACAGCACGAAGAGGCCCAGGCAGACGAGCAGCGTGTGGACGACGTTGTCGAGCGGGTTGACGAAGTCATAGATGTCGATGAACTCGGCGGGGTTGGCGCCAAAGAGGGCGGTGGGGATGACGAGGCCCATGAGCACCGTCATGCACAGGGCTGCGAACAGGAACACGAGGCTGTCGGGCTTCGTGGCGGCCTTGCCGGTGCCCTTCGCGTGCTTGCCCACGGCCGCAGGCTCCTCGCGGGCGAGAAGCGAGCGCAGGGCGAGGGCCACCGTGACGACGGCCAGGGCGCCAAAGACGAGCTGACGACGTGGCGAGCCCAGCCTGCCGGAGAGGACGAGCCAGGCGCCGATGCCGACGACGCCCGCAATGACCAGGAGCGCGCCGTCGCGGCCGGGGTTGGGGAACAGCTTGAGCAGGATGTTCTTGACCAGCGAGAAGATCTGGTTGCAGGTCCAGTAGAGGACGAGGCCCGCGGGGCTGTCGTAGAGCAGCACCAGGAAGACGAGGGCGAGCGCGTAGGTCTGGATCTTGTCCTTGAACGGGAGGCCGCGCGTGTAGACCGCGCTCGAGGCTATGTTGAGCAGCGTCATGGCGATGGGCAGGACGTTGACCGTGAAGCCCCCCACCGTGAAGAGCGCGTCGGGCTGGGCGAGGTTGCGGATGAACCAGAACGGGACGCCGTTGAGGGCCTCGACCCCCGAGAGGTAGCGGTAGGCGGCGATGAAGAACGGGATCTGCAGGAGCAGGGAGAACGAGCTGCGCAGGGACGAGAGCTGGGAATAGCCCTGCTGGCGGTAGTACGTGGTGAGGATCATGTACTGCTCGTCACCCTTGAAGTGGGCCTTGATGTGGTCGACCCAGAAGGCCATGGCGGCCTGCTTGTCACGCTCGTCCTGCTGGATCGCGTCGGCCATGGCGTACAGCGGCAGCACCAGGAAGCTCACGGCCACGCTCACGCCGATGATGGCGGGTCCCGCGTCGCCGATGACGCGGTACAGGAAGGAGAAGATGAGCTCGACCACCAGGACGAGCGGCTCGATGATGATGGCGTACAGCGCTGACAGCACGGGTTACTCGCCTCCGTCCCTCGAGGCGACGACGATGCTGGCGTAGGCGTCGCGCAGCTCCTCCGGGCCGAGGGCGACGGGGAAGTTGCCCAGCCGCTCCGGGTTGACGCTGCGGGCGAGCAGGTCGAGGTCGTCGGGGCTCCCGACGATGGTGGGGAGGATGCCCAGCCCGTCGCGTATCGCCTCGAAGCGCGCGAGGCCCTCGGCGGCGGTGGCGTCGGGCCTGCCGACGAGCAGCGCCGCGATCTGCGCCAGGCGCTCCTGGACCTGCTCGTCGCCGCGCTCCATGAGGACGCGCCACGTGAAGGGCAGGCAGAGGGCGACCGCATGGCCGTGCGCCGCGCCATAGAGGGACGTGATCTTGTAGCTCATGGCATGGGCCGCCGTGGTGGTGGTGAGGTTGATGGCCTTGCCGGCGAGGTTCGCAGCCTGCAGCACCTTCTCGCAGGCGTCCAGGCTCCCGGCGAGGTAGGCCTCGTGGTTGTTGACCACCAGGGGGATGGCCGCGCGGGCGTACGCGCGGCTCGCGGGGGACGACTTGACCGACCAGTAGCTCTCGATGGCCTGGCAGAGGGCGTCGAGGAGCGTCGCCTTCTTCTGGTACTCGGGGAGGGACACCAGCAGCGACGCGTCGAGCACGGCGGCGTCGGGCTGGAGGCAGGGCTGGGAGATCGAGTTCTTGACCCCGTCCACATACAGGACGGCGAAGTGCGTGGACTCGCTGCCCGTGCCGGCGGTCGTGGGGATGGCGATGTGGGGGAGGGGGCTATAGGCGCGCGGGAGCTCGACGAAGCGCGGCGAGACGCCGTCGGAGTCCATCGGGGCGAAGAGCTTGATGCACTTGGCGATGTCGATGGCGCTGCCGCCACCAACCGAGACGAGCGCGTCGCAGCCACGCTCCCTGAACAGGCGGACCCCCTCGAGCACCTGCTCGTAGACGGGGTTCGCGTCGAAGCCGGTGAAGACGTCGTAGACGGGGGTGTCCTCCATGAGCCTGCGGACGTAGGACGTCGCGAAGTAGGGGTTGGTCACCACGAGGGGGTGGCTCGCACCCAGCTGCGAGAGCAGCTGGGCGAAGGAGGAGACGGGGGGCACGCAGGTCCCCTCGGAGAGGGCGAGCGACCTGCCGGAGCACGCGAGGACGGGCTGGTCGGCAAAGTCGCGGTCGCGGATGAGCGCGCCGACGCGCTCGAGGTCCTCGGGCGTGTCGATCTCCTCGACCACGTGGTCCTCGTAGGAGCTGGTCCGTACGCCCATGGCCTCGAACACCGTGTTGGCGGCGTTCTCGGCGTACACGCCGGTCTCGCCGCGCGCGACGAAGCCCCCGATGGCGTCGAGCCACGTGCGGACGGCCTCGGGCGTCAGGCGGTAGAGGGCCTGGAAGGTGAGGCAGTCGTCGCCAAAGATGCCCACGCCGACCTCGCGGACGGTGCCGTCGACGACGCGCGCCTTGAAGTCCTTCTCGGGCAGGGGCAGCGCCGGGTTGACCGAGCCCCACGACCCGGCGGGCAGGGCGAGGAGCTTGGCGACGTAGGCGGCGTCGAAGACCAGGTCGCCGTGGAGCATGAGGATCTCGTTGCCGGCGATGAGGTCGCGGGCGAGCCACATGGACCAGATGTAGTTGGTCTGGTCGTAGCGGTCGTTGCGCACGAACGCGAAGGAGCAGCCCTTGGCCTCGAACTCGCGCGCCACCTCCTCGAGCTGCTCGGGGAAGGGACCCGTGGTGACCACGAACTCGCGGATGCCGCAGGCGTGGAGCACGCGCAGCTGGCGATGGAAGATGGTCTCGCCGTTGGTCAGCCTGACCATGCACTTTGGGTTGTGGGCGGTGAGCTCCCCAAGCCGGGAGCCGGTGCCGGAGTTGAAGATGAGGGCCTTCATCGGGCCTCGTCCCTCCTTGTCGCAAACGCCGCCATCATGGCGTCCTTGTTGTCGCGGGGCGCCACGGTGGGACGGCCGAGGTCGTCGCGGGACCCCTGGTGGGTGTAGAGGACCATGGCGGAGCAGGGCTCCTCGGCAAGGGCGCGCATGCCGGCGGCGATCTCGTCTGCGTCGTGGGCCTCGACCACCTGGCGGAAGCCGCAGGCGGCGAGGACGCCGGGGAGGTCGACCTGGCGCGCGACGGTGGGCTGTCCGCCCACGCTCTCGTGGGCGCCGTTGTTGTTCACGACGTAGTGGAGGTTCCTGGGCCAGCGCTGCGCAAGCACGGCGGCGGACCCCATGTGCATGATCAGGGAGCCGTCGCCGTCGAGGCACCACACGTCCGCGTCGGTGCCCAGCGCCATGCCAAAGGCGATGGACAGGGTGTGCCCCATGCCGCCCACGGTGAGGAAGTCGTGGCTGTGTCCCTGCCCGCGACGCTCGCGGATCTCGAACACCTCGCGGCTGGTCTTGCCGGTGGTCGACACCACGAAGTCCTCCTCGCCAAGGTGGGCCAGAACGACCTCGAGCGCCTCCTCGCGGGAGAGGGCGTCGTCGGTGACCTCCTGCTCGAAGGGGTAGGACGAGAAGGTGCCCTTGCGCACGACGAGTGCCACGGGGCGGCTGTCGGCGCGCATCCTGTCGATGGCCCAGGCGAGCTGGTCGCGCCAGCCGTCGTCGAGCACCTGGTAGGGGATCCCCATGGCTTCGAGCAGCTCGCAGGTGACCTTGCCCTGCTTCACGTGCTGCGGCTCGTCGTGGACGCCGGGCTCGCCGCGCCAGCCGATGACGAGCAGCATCGGTATGGAGTAGACGTCGGGGTCGGCGATGGAGAGCAGGGGGTTGACCGCGTTGCCCTCGCCGGAATTCTGCATGTAGACCACGCCGTAGCGACCCGTCGAGATGTGGTAGCCACAGGCCAGGCCCACGGCGTTGCCCTCGTTGGCGCAGATGACGTTGCGCTCGTGCGGGGAGTTCTGGAACACGCAGGAGCAGAGGTTCTTGAGCAGCGAGTCGGGGACCCCGCAGAAGAAGTCGAGGCCCTCGCTGACAAGGGCGTTATAGAAGTCGGTCGTCTCTACCATGGCTACTCCTCGGGAATGAGTGTGAGGACTTCCTTGATGGGCAGGCACATCGCGTCCGCCTCCTTGCTGCGCTCGTGCTCGAGGATGCACTGCGAGACGTCGCGCATGGCCAGGTAGCTGGCACGCAGGAGGTGGTTGGCGTGGATGATGACGCTTGCGCCGTGGGCTGCCAGCTCGGGCTCGGTGAGGTGGTTGTAGGTGGTGGGCACGAGGATCACGGGGACGTCGGGCCACTGTGCGCGGAAGCGGTCGAGGAAGGCGAAGATGTCCTCGCCCGAGCGGTCCTTGCTGTGGATCATGATGCCGTCGGCGCCGCCCTCCTCGATGTAGATGGCGGCGCGCTCGAGGGCGTCGTCGACGCTCTTGCCGGCGATGAGGCTCTCGATGCGGGCGAAGATCATGAAGTCCTTGGTGCGCTGGGCGCGCTTGCCGGCCGCGATCTTCTCGGCGAAGGCGTGCGGGTCGTCCTGCTCCTGCTTGCGGGCGGTGCCAAAGAGCGAGTTCTGCTTGAGGCCCACCTTGTCCTCGATGATGACGGCCGAGACCCCGATGCGCTCGAGGGTCTTGACGTTGTGGACGAACCACTCGGTCTTCCCGCCGGTGTCGCCGTCGAGGATGATGGGCTTGGTGGTGACCTCCATGATCTCCTCGATGGTGTTGACGCGGCTCGTGAAGTCGACGAGCTCGATGTCGGGCTTGCCCTTGAAGGTCGAGTCGCACAGCGACGAGACCCACATGGCGTCGAAGCTGCGCACCTGGCCCGTGGACGGGTCGGCGTAGCTCGCGTTCTCCACGACGAGGCCTGCCAGGCCGTTGGAGGCCTCGATGACGCGCACGTAGGGCTTGAGCTTGAGCAGGCGGCGCAGCTCGCCCCGGCGGTTGTCGGGGGTGCCGCGCAGGGCGCGGATCTCGCGGGCGAGGGCGGTGGCGGTGACGCCCTGGGTGTAGGGGACCTCCACCAGCTCGCCACCCCACTCGGTCAGGACGTCGATGACCTCCTGGCGCGTGAGGCTCTGCGGCCCCTCCTGCCAGTCGTCGCCGTGGACCACGTAGTCGGGACGCAGCTCGCGGAGGTTGTCGGCATACGAGAGGGTGTCCTGCCGCACGACGCGCGAGACCTGCGTGAGGCTCTCGTAGACGTGCAGGCGGGTCTCGTAGGGCAGGAGCGGCAGGCGCTTGTAGGTGGCGATGGCCTCGTCGGACAGCAGGCCGACGGTCACCTCGCCCAGGCTTGCGGCATGGTTGAGCACGTTGAGGATGCCATCATGGAGGACATCCGACGCAACGACGACATATACGGTCTTCACGTTTCTCCCTTGCGTTCTAGTGAGACAGATACATTAATGATACAGCGAGCCACCTGCCCAAACGCGAGGTTGGGACGGTCGCGACACTATCGCCATGTATCGTGTGGTGCACCTCCCTTTCTTGCGAGGCTCGTCACGCGCGCGCATAATGAAAGGGTTGGATGCGAAGGGAGGCACGGTATGGGTGATGCGACGCGTCGCGAGGGGGTCTCCCCCGCGCTCGACGAGCTGGCCGCGGAGCTTCTGGGCGATGCCCTCGACATCCTTGCCGAGGGTGGCGAGGTCGGCGTCCTGCTCGTCGTCGAGGACGCGTCGGGGAGCGTGGCGAGCTACGCCTTTGCCGACGACGGACCCGAGCAGTGCCTCGATGCCGCGCACGACAAGGTCACGTCCCTTGCCACTGCGGGAGGGGACGCCGAGTCGGGGCTGGGGACGCCCGTGCGCTACGCCATCTGCTACGAGGCCGGCGTCGCCGACGAGACGGGCGCCTACCAGGACGCCCTGCTCCTCGAGTTTGGCGAGCGCGGCTACCGCAGCTACTCGGGCTACTCGTTCTTCGAGGGTCGCGGCGCCGGCGACGACCTCGCCTGGACCGACCCCGCCCCTGCCGGGGAGCTCGAGCCCCTGCTGTAGGCGCCGGCCGCGCTAGGCTGCCAGCGCGTAGAAGCCCACGCCCTCGTCACGCCAGCCAAGGCTTCCCGTCAGCGTGTTGCGCTCGCCCGCGCGGGTCGTGTAGTGGTGCTGCCCGCGCTTGAGCCTGCCGTTGTACACGCGATACACCGCCACCGGGCCGCCGGTGTAGAACGCGACGCCCTCGTCGCGCCAGTCTCCGCCCGCGAGCAGCCGGGACTTCTCGCCGGGGCTCGCGGTGTAGTGATGGTCGCCGCTCCTGACGTTGTACAGCCGCCATACCGGCGTGGAGCCTCCCTTGCCTGCCAGTGGGGCCTGCCAGGCCACGCCCTCGGCGCGCCAGTCCACGTAGGAGCCCGTCCCGCACATGCCGTACTCGGTCGCGTTGGTGGTGTAGAGGTGCTCCGAGGTCTTGGTGTTGTACATGCGGTACACGGAGACTCCCCAGCGCTTGCCCCGCGACACGAGCAGGACCTCGCTGAGGCGCTGCGGCGCCGATATGCGCACCTCGATCGTCCGCACGTACTCGTTGGTGCCGGGCAGCGAGAGCTTGGCCGCCATGCCCGAGAGCTTGTATCCCCGCACCACCTGCGAGCCGTTGATGACGAGGTCGGCCGTGCCCAGCATGCCGGGCTGGGCGCCAAAGAGCCATACGTCGGAGACGCGGTAGCCGTCCTCGACCTCTATCGTCACCGACGAGGTGGCGACCGTCGCGGCGTAGGGGCTGTCGCTCTGCCCGCTCTCGACGTCGTTGAGGGCGACCTCCTCGACGTCATGCGCCAGGACGCGGTAGTCGCCCGTCGGCACCTGGTAGTAGCCCTGCGTCCCCGAGGGCAGCGGCTGGCGCCCGAACCCCGAGAAGTTCACGAACATGCGTCCCTCGGCATCGATGCCCATGCGGTCGATCATCAACCGGCGGTCGGGCTGGCCCTCCTGATGGAGGCTGTGGTAGATGAGGTAGATCTCGCCGTCGGCGACCATGAGCGTGGTGTTGTGCCCGGGGCCTATCACCCCCAGCTCGCTTCGGACAAGCGGCGCGGTGGTGGTCCTCTTGGTGAACGGCCCCTTTGGCGAGCTCGCGGTGGCGTAGCCTATGCAGTAGTTGCTCGTGGTGTAGCCGCCCGAGGAGTACATGAGGTAGTAGGTCGAGCCCCATTTGAGCATCCAGGGGCCCTCGATCGTCCAGGACTCCCAGGGCTGGTCCATCCTGAGCACCGTCGTGGGACCCGACAGGCGCGACCAGTCGGCCCCAAGGCGCTCCACGCAGATGGAGTGGTAGTCGTCCTCGTTCTTGAAGTAGAGCCAGGTCTCGTTGCCCTCGAAGTAGAGGTCGGAGTCGATCGCGTTGCGCACGCTTCCGGTGTCGAGCACCTTAGGGTGCCCGAACGCACCCGGCGCGATCCTGGTCGCCTCGGCCACGCAGACGCGATACTCGCGGTCCCAGTAGTCGGCCGCGGTGTAGGTGAGCACGTAGGTGGTGCGTCCGTTGACGGTGCGCGCGCGGACCTCGGGGGCCCACACGTCGCCACGCGAGAGGCCGGTGCCCTCGAACGCCGAGCCCGCGAGCGCGTCGCCGGCGAGGGTCCAGTTCGTGAGGTCGGTGGAGGCGTAGTAGGGGATCCCCCACCCGTCCGTCGTCGCGAACAGGTAGTAGGTCTCTCCCACCTTGATGATGCAGGGGTCGGCCGCGTCCGAGCGCAGGTCGGAGTTGGAGAAGGACGCGCCACTGTCGCCGACGGTCTCCGCGGCGACCTCCTCCGCGAGGGCCGTGCGGGGGGCCACGGCGCCCACAAGGAGCATGAGGGCCATCGCCCAGGCGAGAAGGACGGCAGGCAGCCGGCCATGCGAGGACGTGCGAGATGCTGCCTGTGCGGGGGAGGAGACGGCCATGGGGTGCCTTTCGTGTGGGGGCGGCGCGACCGAGGGCGCGACAGCCTCCATCCTACACCCGCAGGCCGCGACAACGACTGATTCCGTGAAGCGCCGCCCTGATGAGGTGCGTCGCCCCGGCCGCTGCTACACTTTGCACGGCAAAAACGCCATATGACAAGACATGCGGCATAAGAGGTAGACCATGCTTCAGGAGAACATCCGCAACATAGCCATCATCGCCCACGTCGACCACGGCAAGACCACGCTGGTCGACAAGCTCCTGCGCGCGTCCGGCGCGTTCCGCGACAACCAGCAGGTCGCCGAGCGCGTGCTCGACAGCAACGACCAGGAGCGCGAGCGCGGCATCACCATCCTGGCCAAGAACATCTCCATCTCCTACAAGGGCGTCAAGATCAACGTCATCGACACCCCGGGCCACGCCGACTTTGGCGGCGAGGTCGAGCGCGTGCTCAAGATGGCCGACGGCGCGCTGCTCCTGGTGGACGCCGCCGAGGGCCCCATGCCCCAGACCCGCTTCGTCCTGCGCCACGCCATCGCGGGCGGCCTCTCCATCATGGTGGTCATCAACAAGATCGACCGCGACGGTGCCAACCCCGAGAAGGCCCTCAACGACTCCCTCGACCTCATGATGGACCTGGGCGCCACCGACGAGCAGCTCGAGTTTGCCATGGAGCACGTCGTGTACTGCTCGGCCGTCGAGGGCTACGCGCGCCTCGATCCCGCCGACGGCAACGCCGACATGTACCCCATGCTCGACATGATCGTCGACGCCATGCCCGTGCCCGACGTCGACCCCGACGCCCCGCTCGCCATGCAGGTGGTCACCGTCGACCACTCCGAGTACGTGGGCCGCATCGGCATCGGCCGCGTGTGGGGCGGCACCATCCACGCCGGCGAGAAGATCCTCGTGGTCAAGAACGACGGCGAGCGTGCGATGGCCCAGGTCAAGCAGCTCTTCACCTTCGACTACCTGGGCCGCACCGAGGCCAAGGAGGTCCTGGCAGGCGACATCGCCGCCGTGGTGGGCGTTGACGGCACCGACATCGGCGACGTCTACACCGACCCCAACAACCCCGTCGAGCTGGACCCCATCCACATCGACCCGCCCACGCTCTCGGTCGTGTTCCAGCCGTCCGACTCGCCGCTGGTGGGGCGCGAGGGCGACATCGTGGGTGGCCGCCAGCTCAAGGAGCGCCTGATGGCCGAGGGCGAGAACAACGTGACCATGCGCATCGAGGAGCTGGCCGACAAGTCCGGCGTCGAGGTCGCGGGCCGCGGCATCCTGCACCTCTCGGTCCTCATGGAGACCATGCGCCGCGAGGGCTACGAGTTCCAGGTGGG